>NZ_VPCG01000017.1:0-65673 GCF_013418355.1 Acinetobacter sp. YH12151
GCAAGAACGGACTGATCGCTATAAGTCGGAACTGACCGACTCAGGCTCTAGTTACACGTTTGGCAACAAGACATTAACAGAGTGCGAATTAGTCCTTGACTATGTTTGACTACATTTTAAGGAACAGGTGGTTTTTTAGTTTTGTTTCTATATTTGCTTTTGTTCGGGCATGAGGAACATTGCTCCGAAAGACAAAACCCCTTCGTCAGACTGATAGAATGACTATATCCCACAGGCTGACAGGTGACATCCATGTCGATGGTCAATTAAATATGATTGATGGAATAGTTAGATTATGAGTTGAACTTGCTTCAATACCGCCTTTAACGTATTTTCATAATCAAAAGATGCATTGGTACTGTCCTGATAACGCCAAGCCACATAACCATCTGGACGAACCAGCACCGCACCTGATTCATGAACTTCAGACTTGGCATTCCAAGTACCATAAACATCACGATACTCACGTGAACCAATCTGAATTACATCTAAATAAGGTAAATCTAGAGCCTCGGCAGCCAATCTCCAGCCTTTGCCTGATAAACCTGTCAGTAAGGTAAAACGGCCTTTACCGCTAATATCCAAAGTGGATTGCTTTTGGCCTTTGCTATTGATTAGCCAGGTATGTGGAACTTTGGCACCCGGACGAGTCGTGGCTTGCAGATAAAGCTGTTCATCTTTGTCAAAGATCTCGGGCTCAGCTTCATTCATTACCGCATTTGAGCTATAGCGCTGATTCAGTTCAACACCTTGGGCATTAAATTCAAAATGCTTAATTTCAAGTGCTTCAAATAACTTTTTACGAATTTTGGCACCTTGCTCATCTTCAGCAAAAATACGTTCCAGCATTTGTTTTTGCGTAGTGATGCCTTGGTCAAAACCAAAGACTTCTTTTAAATGCTTATAGTCAAAACGGGACTGGTTGGCACGTGCGACAATCTGCTTGCCTACAGGCGCACGTTCAGGCGTATATGAATCGAGGAGGGAAGGTGCGGCCCAACCTTTGATTGCATAGGTGAGTTTCCAGCCAAGGTTAAACGCATCCTGCATACAGGTATTTGAACCTAAACCGCTTGAAGGCGGGTGACGGTGTACAGCATCACCACCACAGAACACGCGGCCTTTAGAGTATTCAGTTGCCCAAGTCTGGTTTACATACCAGTAGGACAGTTTTTGGATTTCGACATCTTCCACTTCAGCGCCAACAAATGTATTCAGACGCGATCGAACCTGTTCTTCAGTCACTTGTGGCTCGCCTTTGGAAATGTCAAAGCCCCAGCCCATAATCCATTCATTCCAAGGCGTAATGGCACGTAGCAAGCCCATACCGAGATCACCAAAGCTGGCTTCAGGATTGACGATCCATTGCAGAATCGCAGGGCGGTGCTGAACATATTTGCTTAGATCGGCTTTAAAAGTCACATAGACTGTACCCGCACGCGCCATCACACCTTCGAGTGGTAGCTCAAGTTGCTCAACCACTTTTGAGCGTGCGCCATCCATACCAATCAGATATTTGGCTCTTAAACTAAATTCTGTGTTGGTAATCCGGTTCAGGAAAGTAGCGGTGACACCATTTTCATCCTGAACATGCGATAAATATTCAGTATTGAAGTTATAGATTGCACCGCGCTCACCGGCATTCTTGACCAGTAAGGCTTCCATTTTCGGCTGAATCAAATCCACCAATGGACATGGACTGCCTTTGATATAGTCGCCATGACGTTCATCACCTGTGCCCCAAGCGCTTAAACGGGCAATTTCTTCACCGACCAGACTGGTGGTAATCAGGCTTTCGCCCATGTGTTCCCACGGTGTCGCAATTTCTTTGACTTGTTCTTCAATGCCTAAATCACGTAATACTTCCATAGCACGCTGATTGGTAATATGTGCACGTGGACTATTGGCCAGCCAGTTAAACTGTGTGAAGAGTTGAACTTTAATTCCATAGTTTGCCAGTGCTAAACCTAAGGTCGATCCTGCAGGTCCTGTGCCAATTACCAATACGTCAGTATCGTAATGCTGTGTCATACATGACTCCATGTGTCTGTCTGAAGAACAAGATTTGAATATATTTACAATCCAGTGTAGTGAAATTCAGGCAATACAATAGGAGTATTCATATAAACTATAGGTCTATTGAGATTCTTACTACTTTCTCGTTTGGCAGCTTAAAATGCCTGAGAATATGCGGCTGAGTTTATGGAACTTCGACATTTACGTGCTTTTTTAACAGTAGCTCAGGAACAGAGTTTTACCAAAGCAGCAGATAAGCTGTTCACGGCGCAGCCTTCTTTAAGTCAGCAGATTAAGGATCTGGAGCAGGAAGTCGGTGTAATGCTGTTTGATCGTTCATCCCGGCAAATCAAACTGACCGATGAAGGGCAAGCTTTTTTGATTCATGCTGAACAGGCGCTTGAAAGTGCCAAACTGGCAGTTGCCGCGGCGCGTCAGGTGGCGCAGCAGAAAAATAACCAGATCCATATTGGCTTTTTAAATGTTGCAGAACTGAAAGTGATGCCAAATATTCTGGCCAAACTGAAGCAGAATATTCCTGATTTAAAAATTCATCTGCATAGTCTGACCTGTATGGAGCAGATTCAACGCCTGAAAAATGCCGAGCTGGATTTGAGCTTTACCCGCTATTGTCTGCAACATCCCGATTTTGACAATATTCATTTAATGAATGAACAGATTTATCTGGTGGCAGCCGAGTATTTACATCCCACAGATCGGCCATTGAAGTTACAAGAACTGAAAAATCATCAGTTGATTATGTGTGAGCAAAATGCCTCGCCAGTCTTTTATGCGCAGTTGAATCACCTGATGTCTTTTGAACAATTGCAGCATGACCAAATACTGTGGGTTACCAATGTGTTGCAACATATTAACCTGATCAATATGGGCATGGGTTTTAGCTTCGTCCCGGAATATCTGCTGCGTTTTTTAAATGAGCATGTGAAAATCGTGCAAACAGATCAAGTCCTGCCACAATTAGGACTTTATGCAACATTTAACAAGAATTCTCATAATTCTGCATTGAATATTATTACCCAGGCACTGGACAATAGATCTTAAATAAGCCATTGAAAATGTTGAAGGGAAACATGCTAAAACTCATTTATTATGTACCAGATGAACATCTTGAAGTGACTAAGGAAGCCTTGTTTAAAGCGGGTGCAGGCGGCATCGGAGATTATACCCACTGTGCCTGGCAGGTACTGGGAACAGGACAGTTTAAAGCGCAGCAAGGTGCAGATCCTTATATTGGTGAAGTCGGGGAATTAGAGCAGGTTGAAGAGTGGCGAGTAGAAATGCTGGTTGCTGATGAAAAGGCGGTCGAGGTCGCCAAAGCTCTGAAAGCAAGCCATCCTTATGAAGAGCCTGCTTTTGAGTTTATTCAGCTCCTGGATATTAAAGTCTAAACGTGCAACCTTATTGCTGCTAGAAGTAATGGTGCGCATCGTGTTTTAGCGTACCATCAGCTTATCTGTTTAAAATGATTAACCTCCTTTTATGAGTATAAAATCAGTCATCATCATAAAAATAAAACAGGAAAATAATAATGCAGTGGTCAAAACAGCTCGGCAATATCCTCAAGAATACGCTCAGTAAAACTATCAAACATGGTGCGGGAATCCTGCATAGCCGCATTCCCTATTCTCATGACAATCCCTATCTGGATAGGATATTTGCGCCACAACGACAGGAGCATTTTGCTACTCAATTGATGGTAGAAGGGCAAATTCCTGTAGAATTGGAAGGTGCGCTGATGCGGATTGGCCCGAATCCGATCACGGTAAAGAACCCACGAAATTATCACTGGTTCACCGGTGATGGCATGATTCACGCGCTGAAACTCAAAGCTGGTGAAGCACATTGCTATAAAAGTGCTTATGTCGGATCGGCCAGTGTGCAGAAAAAATTGCATAGACCACAGATTTCAGGGAAAACGCGTGGAATCGCGGATGCGGTCAATACCAATATCATCCACTTTGCCGGGAAAATCTGGGCACTGGTCGAAGCGGGGGCTTATCCGATCGAAGTAAATCGTGAACTGGAATCAAAACGGCATCAACTTTTTGAAAATGATCAGGATCTACCGTTTACGGCTCATCCGCATATCGACCCGGAAACAGGAGATATTCATGCGGTTTGTTATGATGCCTTGAATCATCATCAGGTTTTTTATTTACATATTGATGCTCAAGGCAAATTGCAACATCATGTCGAAATTCCAGTCAAACATGGCCCGATGGTGCATGACTGTGCCATTACTCAATCTCAGGTGCTGATTCTGGATTTGAATGTCAACTTTTCTATGCGTAGTGCCTTAAAAGGCTCATTACTGCCCTATCAATGGAATCCTAAACATCAGGCTCGTATAGGTATGCTGCCTTTTGGTGGCAGTGCGGCAGACATCCGCTGGTATGAGATTGATCCCTGTTTTATTTTCCATACGGTCAATGCTTATGACCTGAACACAGGTGATGTAGTGATGGATGCAGTGGTACATTCCCAGGCACTGGTCAGTTCCATTCAGGGACCAATAGAAGATCAGGAGATTCGGCTGGAAAGATTGATCTTCGAGCAGCAAACAGGAAAAGTCACTCGAACTGTATTATCCAATATCAAGCAGGAATTTCCGCGGATCAATGAAGCCTATACAGGGCGACCTTATCGCTATGCCTATAGTGTTTCCTTTGCCGGCTTTGATGATCCTTATCATGTTAGCAGTAATACACTCTTGTACCATGATCTGGAAACCGGCAGTACAGCAAGCTATTCCTTTGGAGCAAACTGGGTTACAGGTGAGGCAGTTTTTGTCGCCCGAGAAGGTGCTCAAACAGAAAATGATGGCTGGCTGATGTCTTATCTACACGCCTTGGATGGCAGTCCATCGAAAGTGGTGATTTTAGATGCGCAATATATTCAGAAGGGGCCTATTGCCACGATTCATTTACCGGTTCGTGTACCCGTCGGATTTCATTGTAACTGGATGGATGACCGGAAATTGAGAACTTATTATTCTTAGATTTTGATGATGCATAAGCACTTTGGGTGCTGGCACAGTCTCATATCGCGTGAAGATTTAAATCTTTATTTAATAGGTTGATGTTACTTTGAAGGATGAGAAGGGTAGGTCTAAATTAACCGAGATCCCAGGTTAGGCAGAAAATTCATTTCTGAATCTCTGCCTAAGAGTGGTATTCATATCGCCAAGAATATCAAATCAAAGATTTATTCTTCTATTGCTACTGTTAAACTTTCTGGATAAATAACTCACGATCAAAACGGTATTGCGGGAAGAACACGCCGTCTTTGGCGCGTTCACCTGCACCAATCACCATGACTGGATATTGCTGATCATTTAAGCCCAAGATATCGCGTACCATCGGTTCATCAAAACCTTCCATCATGCAGCTGTCAAAACCATAAGCACGTAAGGCCAAGACCAGATTTTCGCAAGCCAGTGCCGTTGTTTTGGTTGCCCAAAGTTTGGCATCACTTGGACTAAAGGCAGAAACAGGCATCTGTTTATCTAAAGTGCGGGCAACTTTGAAAGCCACTTTTTTAAAGTTGCCAAAGACATTTAAATAACCGGTTTTATAGTTATATGGAATGTATTTATAGTATTTTTTGATGGCAGCTGGTGCTTCCGGATATGGAAATTCATTGACATTCCGTTTGGCCATTTCATCAATACGGTCGGTACGTGCCACACAGATAATCAGCTCAGAAGCCGTTTTTGCTGCCAGTTGGCTCATGCAGGCTTTGACCAGTCGCTTTTTCTTCGCCGGGTTTTGTACCACATAAAATGTCCAGGGCTGCAAGTTTGACGAATTGGGAGCCAGCAACGCCAGATCCAGACAAGCATCAAGTACATCTTCTGGAATTGGTTTTTTGGTAAATTTACGCACTGAACGACGACTTTCGATCACTTTACGGAAATTATCGACATCAATATCCTGTGGAGCAGGTTCATAATAACGTTTTTTATCAGGATTGGCGCTATCAATGGTTTCAGGAGACTGGGCAATAATGGATGAATTTTCAGTAGACATATTCTTTATTCTTACAGGTAAAGGAATCAATGAGGCAGTCTAAACCAGCTCATTGAGATCCTAAGTTTGAAAATTAGTTGAATTGTGTGAAATCAGGTTTACGTTTTTGCATAAAAGCTTGTACGGCTTCCAGCATTTCCGGAGAGCCAACGCGCTGCATGAAAATTTCTGCTTCATGGTCGATGCAGGCCACAATTTCATCCAGATTATGTTTCATCAAGGCTTTGGTTTGCTTCAAAGACGCCAAAGGTAATGCTGCTAAAGTCTGCGCCTGTTTTTGTGCAGCCGCATAGGCATCTTCTTCAATACTATTCACCAGACCGGCACCGAGTGCTTTTTCGCTATTGAATTTTTGTGCAGTCAGCAATAATTCAGCCGCTTTATGATAGCCCGCCTGCTGAATCAGCAATTTGCTTGAAGCGCCTTCAGGCGATAGGCCCAGACTGACAAATGGAATCTGGAACAGGGCAGTATTGTCACTATAGACCAAGTCACAATGCAATAAGATGGTTACCCCAATCCCGATTGCAACGCCACGTACCGCTGCAATTAAAGGCTTGGAAAACTTGGCAGCCGCTTTGAGTAAAATAAAGGGCGGGCCTTCAGCCGCAGGGGCCTGACCTTTCTTGGCAACAGATTTCATGAAATCCTGCATATCATTGCCCGCGCTAAAGTCCGTGTCCTGACCGCGTAACACCACCACACGCACCTGATTGTCCTGATCTGCTTCATCGAGCGCTTGAGCAATCCATAAATACAGCTCGCTGTATAAGGCATTTTTCGCTTCCGGGCGATTGATGGCTAAAGTGAGTACGCCATGTTCTAAATTCGCATGCAAATGCTCATGAGGTTGTTGAATACAGTTCAGTGTCATCGTACTATCCTTGCTTTAAAACTTAATTTGATTTTATGAGATTGATTATGTCGCATATTTATTGGGGCGGCACAACTCATGAGTCATAAAAATGATCTGTTATGAACTATACATTTGATTATCTGGTTTTCATTGGCCGTTTTCAGCCTTTTCATCTGGCGCATATGCAAACCATTCAGATTGCTTTGGAACACAGTCAAAATGTGATTTTGGCCCTTGGTTCTGCGCAGAATGAACGCAATATCAAAAATCCATTTCTGGCTTCGGAACGTGAAGCCATGATCCTTGCAAATTTTAGTCCGGAAGATCAGGCGCGGATTCAATTTGTAGAAGTCATTGATGTTTATAACGATGAAAAATGGCAAAAACTGGTGAAATCGCTGATAAATCAGGCCATAGAACCGAATGCCAAAGTCGGACTGATTGGACATTTTAAAGATGATTCTTCATATTATTTAAAATTTTTCCCGGAATGGGAAATGGTCGAACTGGAAAGCCTGGAAGGTGCTTTATCCGCTACGCCGATGCGTGAAGCTTATTATCGCGGTGAAATTCAACGGGATAAATTTCCACAAGGCACGATTGAGTTTCTAGAGCAATTCCAGCATACCGAAACCTATCAGCAACTCAGTCAAAAATTTGTCCAGAAGGATAAAAGCAATCTGGCCTGACTCGATCAGATGGCTAGAGGCTGATTCATGGTGGTCTGAGCATGCTGTTTTAAACATTCACCCAGAATCGCCAGAGCAGGAGACTGCTGTTTCCAGTGATGCCAATACAAGGGGACTTCAATTCGCATTTCACCGGAAAGTTCAATCAATTGTCCTGATTCCAGCAAATGCCGGGTTTGATAATCCGGCAACCAGCCATAACCCAAGCCCATGACAATGGCATCAAAAAATGCATGCGTCGATGGAATAAAAAAGTGAGGATATTGTGCCGGACTCAGGCCAAATTCTTGCTGGATATACTGGGTATGCAACTGGTCTTTTTCATTAAACAGAATCGCCGGTGCGTGGCGTAAGGCATCACGATGTATTCCTTGTTGAAACCAGTTCCGGGCAAATTCAGGCGTGGCAACCAGACGGTAGTGCATTTGTCCAATCCGCTCGGCCAGACAGCCTTTCATGGCTTTGGCTTCAGTGCTCAAACAGGCATTGACCAGTCCGGCTTCCAGTAAATGATGGGTTTGTGATTGGTCATCCAGTTGAAAATGCAGCACAATTTTATGCTGGATCAGTTGGGCTTGTAAGGTCGGCAATAACCAGGTCGCAAGTGAATCGGCATTGGTGGCAATATTCAGACAGTAAAAACCTTCCTGTTGTACCTGTCCGCCCAAATCCTGCATCAAATTCTGTTCTAGCAAACGCTGATGCTGTAAATAATGCAATAAAGTTTGTCCAGATTGAGTCACGCGACAAGGCCGGTCTCTCACCAGCAGCAAGTGTCCCAATTGTTTTTCCAGACTCTGAACACGAAGGGTCACTGCTGAGGCAGTAATATTGAGTTGTTCTGCCGCCAGATCAAAACTTCCAGTTTTTGCAACCGCGTAAAAAGCATCACATTGTTTCGCATTCAGCATCGCTACAATCTAAGAAAAATTTAGTTAAATTGATATTAACTTAGTTTTAATGAATAGCTTCCTTTTTGTTGAATAATTCATGTATTCAAAAAAGGGGAATGTGATGTTCAGTTATATGGTCAGTGGCTTTGCTGTAGGTATGAGCCTGATTGTCAGTATCGGGGCGCAGAATGCCTTTGTACTAAAACAGGGTTTAAAACAGCAGCATATCTTCCTGGTCTGTTTGACGTGTGCCTTGTCTGATACTATTTTGATATTATTAGGTGTTTTTGGTTTTGCTCACATCATTGAACATTATCCAAATGCGGTTATGTTTTCTAAATATATTGGCGCAGGATTCCTGTTTTATTATGGTCTGCAACATGCAATCAATGCATTTAAATCAACAGAAGTTTTGGCTCCAAGTGATCAAGTTACAGCACATTTTTTACAAGTGTTGATGATCTGTCTGGCATTTACTTGGTTAAACCCGCATGTTTATTTAGAAACCGTCATCCTGATTGGTTCAATTTCAACGCAATATAGCCTAGGAAAATGGTGGTTTGCGCTTGGTGCGGTCTGTGCATCCTGGTTTTTCTTTTTTAGCTTGGGCTATGGGGCAAAGATATTGACACCCTGGTTTCAGCATCGCCATGCCTGGAAGGTTCTGGATGCTCTCATTGCTTGTACCATGTGGATCGTCGCAGGGTCATTAATTCTAAGCATTTAATTCAACTGGTAATATAAAAATCCTCAATTGAGGATTTTTATATTTTGAACAAGAGAATGCGAGTAAGGTCTGTAATTGATATTTGTCTAAACATTCTGTTTAAACATTTTTCAAAGAGAATCACAATAGAAAATGGAGTTTGCAGTGCTCGCTGTGTAAGCAAATTTTACTTCAGATTTTGTTGGAATATATGATCATATTTAGGAGATGAATTTTAAAATCAAAGTATTAACAGTCTCCATTCGATGAGCATACTTCGATTAAGCCATTTCTTAAAAATAAATACTAACGATTATTTTTTCCATTAGTCACTAAGGGTTTTACAAAAACTTCAGTTAACTGGTATAAAAATAACGAAAAAAAAATTCTAAAACTGAAAAGAAAATTTAATTTCAGCTTGAAGCGTGTATCTAAATCCGATCAATAAGAAATTAAACAAGGTGGATTTAAAATTGAAAACAACAATAAAAACTGGACTGATTGGCCTGGCAATCTGTTTATTTTTCAGCAGTCAGGCTTTTGCAAAATCATGGACGCTCACTCCTAAAAGTGATGTCGGCTTTGAGATCAAGTCAATGGGACTGACTGTGGTCAAAGCCAAGTTTAATCAGGTGCAATCCAGCATGCAGTTTGATGCCAAAGCACCGCAAAATGCTTCAACGCATCTGGTCATGGATGTGGAGAGTTTGAGTTTTAATAAACCGTTATTGAAACATATGATTTTGGGTGAAGACCTTTTTTATGTTGAAAAATACAAAACGGTAAGTTTTAAAAGTATCCAGTTTAAAGACCTGGGCAATGGTAAATACAATGTTTTAGGTAATTTGACTTTGCGTGGTGTGACCAAACCGGTGATTTTTGAAACAACCTTTAAGTCGAGTCTGTCTAATGACAACTTGCTCGAAGTCCAGGCATTTGCAGTGATTAACCGCAGTGATTTCGGCATGAGAAAGGGGATCGCAGGCGTAGGGGAGAAAGTGAATCTGCATCTCTCGGGTCATTGTGAAGTTAATTAAGGGTGTTTGAATACAGTCTTTTTTCAGATTAATAGACTGCTGCATGTCTATTGCTTAGCTTTAAAAATTGAAGCATAGAAGACATATAAAATGCTTGTATTACATCAAAGTAATCACAAAAAAAGCCCGATTTTTTCGAGCTTTTATCCTTGCAGGAAATAGTCAATTAAGCACTTTGCAGAGCTTTTAAATCTTCCAGGACTTGTTCGGCATGACCTGCGGCTTTGACTTTACGATATTCTTTGACCAGTTCGCCGTTATGGAAAATAAAAGTCGAACGCTCGATCCCCATGACTTGTTTGCCATACATGTTTTTTTCTTTAATCACATCAAAGTGATTACACAGGATTTCTTCTTTATCACTGATCAGATTAATACTCAGATTCTGCTTTTCAGTAAAGTTTTGATGGGCTTTGACCGAATCACGAGATACGCCAATAATGGTGGTATTTAAAGCATCAAACTGATCTTTTAAACAAGAAAATCCGACGGCTTGAGTGGTACAACCCGGAGTAGAATCTTTAGGATAAAAATAAATCACCAGCCATTCTGTATCCAGCTGGGTTAAATTGATTTCAGCTGTCGTTGCAGGGAAACTCTGGTCAAGCAAACTGATGGCAGTCATATTAACTCCTGTTTTATTTAAATTTTTCAAAAAAATAAGCCACATTATAGTGGCTTATTTCATCAAAGAATAATGAGATATTATTTCTTCGGCGCAGCTTGAGCTGATTTCATTGCTTCTTCAGTCAAAGTTTTCAGTTTGCCTGTTAACTGTGGACCAAAACATGCTTGCAGGTCTTTATTCTGCTTCTGTACAAAAGCTAAAGTTCCAGGACTTTTCTTCTGATTAATGGTGCTTTGGATTTCCCATTTTTGTGCATTGGTTAGTTTACCATCTGCTTCAACAGCGCAAGTACAATATTTACTGACTTCAGCAGCGGTCAGTTTTTTACCTTTGCCAGTTTCATCTTTACAAACATTGATCAATGCAGATTTTACATTGGTGCTTTTATAAGCTTGTTGTAATTTGTCATCAGCTGCCTGAGCCGTTGTTGCGAACATAGCAGCAGCTGAAACAATTGCTGAAAGCACGATGCTTGATTTTAAATTCTTCATAAACTCTACCTTGTTATTACGGTATATAACGTGTCGGGTCTTCAACACCTGCGTCCGCAAAACCCTGTTTACGTAAACGGCAACTGTCACATTTGCCACAGGCACGTCCTTGGTCATCTGCTTGATAGCATGACACCGTTTGACTGTAGTCTACGCCATGTTCAATACCTAAGCGAATAATATTTGCTTTGGATAAATGTAACAAAGGTGTTTCAAATTTGAGCGCCTGACCCTCTACGCCAACCTTGGTCGCAAGGCGTGCCATGTTGGCAAATGCGTCAATAAATTCCGGTCGGCAATCCGGATAGCCCGAGTAATCAACCGCATTAATTCCGATCACAATTGCTTCGGCTTTAAATACTTCCGCAGCGGCTAAAGCATAAGACAGGAAGATGGTATTACGTGCCGGAACATAGGTAATCGGGATACCGGCTTGTTCATGATCAGGCACCTCAATGCTATGATCGGTAAGGGCTGAGCCACCCAGATTGCCCAGATCAATATTAATCACACGATGTTCCACACCGGCAGCTTGAGTCAGTGCTTTGGCTGCATCCAGCTCTGTGGTTGAACGCTGACCATACTTAAAACTGATCGCGATACATTCGTAGCGTGCCTGTGCCCAAGCCAGACATGTAGTTGAGTCTAATCCGCCAGATAACAGAACAATGGCACGAGGGCGCATAAGCTGATTCTCCAAAAAAGTAACTTTACAAAAAATTAACGACCAGTTTCATCATTCCATAACAACTTGTGCAGCTGTAACTGGAAACGAACAGGGAGATGGTCTTCTAAAATCCACTGAGCCAAATCACGCGCCAGTTGCGGTAAACGAACCGCGCCTTTTTCAACCGCAAATGCAGGCGAGAACCAGACTGTACTGACTTTCTCTTGAAGCTGATACTGTTCAAGCTGCTGCTTTGACCATTCATAGTCTTCACGGTTGCAGATCACAAACTTGATTTGATCATGTGGCGTTAAATGATCCAGATTGGATAACAAATTTCGTGCAACTTCACCTGAAGTTGGGGTTTTTAAATCTAGAACTTTGGAAACGCGCGGGTCTACTTTAGCAACATCTAAAGCACCACTGGTCTCTAAAGAAACCTCACAACCTAAATCAGCAAGGCGCTGCATTAAAGGCAGGGCATTCGGTTGAGCCAGTGGTTCACCACCGGTCACACAGACATAGGGTGTTTTAAAATCGAGCGTGGTCTGAATAATTTCATCCAGAGACTGACGCTGACCACCTTCAAATGAATAGGTGGTGTCACAGTATGTACAGCGTAACGGGCAGCCGGTTAAGCGGATAAAAACCGTTGGCAAGCCCGCAGCATTGGCTTCACCTTGTAATGAATAGAAGATCTCCGTAATGCGTAAACCCGCAGACGGATCAGAAACTGGAATTGCGGAAGAACGAAGCGTATTCATAACAAAACTAACCACTGAGAAATAAATAACCGGGTATAAAAATAAAAATCCCTACGATCATGACTGATCGTAGAGACGGGGAGCGCTTGAAGCTCCGAGGAACACCAATGTGCCCTCTAAGTTAAGACATATTAGTCTTCGCGTAATAGATCGTTCAGGCTGGTTTTAGAACGAGTTTGCGCATCTACTTTTTTCACGATAATCGCAGCATAAAGGCTGTAAGTACCACATTTAGAAGGCAGACTACCTGCAACAACGACTGAACCTGCTGGTACGCGACCATAGTGAATTTCACCAGTGGCACGGTCATAAATCTTGGTCGATTGACCAATGAATACGCCCATTGAAATTACAGAACCTTCTTCAACGATCACGCCTTCAACGATTTCAGAACGTGCACCGATAAAGCAGTTATCTTCAATAATAGTCGGGTTGGCCTGAAGTGGTTCAAGTACACCACCAATACCAACACCACCAGACAAGTGAACATTTTTACCAATCTGTGCACATGAACCCACAGTTGCCCATGTGTCCACCATCGTACCTTCATCTACATAGGCACCGATGTTGACATAAGAAGGCATCAAGATCACGCCTTTGGCCTGGAATGAACCTTTACGCGCCACCGCGGGAGGGACTACACGTACGCCAGCCGCTTTGAATTGTTCTTCAGTCCAGTCTGAGAATTTAGTATCTACTTTGTCATAGAAACGAAGATCACAAGCTTGCATTGGTTTGTTGTCGTTTAATTTAAATGATAACAATACCGCTTTCTTAATCCATTGATGAACAATCCATTCACCATCGATTTTTTCAGCAACACGTAAAGTACCATTGTCTAGACCAGCAATTACGTCCTCAACTGCTTGACGGATTTCAGCAGGGCAATCTGCAGCTGTGAAATTCGCACGATCTTCAAACGCTTTTTCAATGATTGTTGAAAGCTGCGACATGATCTTCCTTCCAGAAAAAATTTTCTAGATTTTACACTATATTGCATTAAAAATAGTTGAGCAGACTGAAAATAGATGAAAAATAGCCAAAAGTGTGGGAAGTTTGAAATAATGAACATGATAAGTGTTATTTTTCATTATTTTAAAATGTAGTAGAAGTGTTAGAAAAAGCCAGGTTATCAACAAGAAAAACTAATTTGTATCAAAAAATAACAAAAGATCAGCAAAACATGAATAAAAAATATTTTTTAAGTCCTTTATATTGAACCCATCACGAATAACTAATGATCAAAATAAGTTCTTTTGAGGAGAGAAATAATGAAGTCTTTACATAAAATTTTAGCAGTTTCCATTTTGGCTGCAGCAGCTGGCTCTGTTATGGCTGCTGATGAAACAATCGTAACAGATGAAGGTGTGGCATCTTTTTCTTTCTTTAAACCCGCAGCTGTTCGTGCTGAAGTCGGTACTACCGGTTATGGTGGTGCACTTTCATGGAACGTGAACCCATATGTCGGCGTGACTTTAGGTTATAACGGTGGTGACATTTCCTGGTCTGATGATATCTCAGTAAATGGTACGAAATATGACCTAGATATGGACAATAACCTGACCTATTTAAATGCTGAAATTCGTCCTTGGGCGAACTGGTTCTATATGGCAGCCGGTGTTGCATATATTGACAATGATTATGGTTTACGTGGCCGCCCTGGGACAGATGGTGAAATCAGAATTGATGGTTCAACATTTGGTGCAGATGTAGGAGATGTAGTAGGTAGTTTATCTTACAAAAATAATATCGCACCTTACTTAGGTATTGGTTTCTCGCCGGCAATTACCAACCGTTGGGGCGTGTTCGGTGAGATTGGTGCCTACTATAATGGTAATCCTACTGTAGATTTATATAATACAGGTAGTCAGACAGCAACAAGTGTAAATCGTCGTCCAATTACAGATGCAATTGATACAGAAAGAGATAAAATTCGTAACGACAATGAATACGAATGGCTTCCAGTAGCCAAACTGGGTGTAAGCTTCCGCTTCTAAGCTTGAGCTGCATAAAAAAAACGAGCTTCGGCTCGTTTTTTTATATTTTCTAAAAATACTTTAAAAGTGATAACCCAGTTTTAAGCCCACGATCTAGGCACTATTGTCAGAAACAGCAGATAAACCCGCTATCTGAGGCGTAAGTGACTCAAATGTTGAGACCTCAGGTTTTTGAAATTTTAATGTCGAAGCCGGATTTCCTGTACCGGAATCCCATAAAAGCTCGATAGAATTTATGCCAAAAGAGGGCCATTGATGGGCAAGCCCAATTTTTGCCGACCATTGATCCTCACGATAATCAATCATCCTGAATGTTTGTACTTCTGGAAACTCTAAAGCAGCATAGTCAATCACTGCAGCGAATTCAGGAGGCTGAATTACAAAATTCTGCCAGTTTAACCAGCGTAAGGTGGCATAAAATGCATTCTGATAAGGCAAACCGGTTTGAAAATCCAGATTGACGGATTGAGGGGTTTGAATCTTGGTATAGGGAGATGGATGGGTACCCACTACAATAGATTCGGTCGTTTTATTCTGGTGAGTAATGCCTGAACGGTATGTCAGCGCAGTTCTGAAAAAATATTCCGGAATTTGATAACTCAATCCTGCAAGCCAACCCCAGGCAGGATCTTGTTCAAATGCAGCCTGATAACCATTAAATACATAAAAGGTTTGCCCGGATAAATACAAGCTTCCTTCCAGGCTTTGATAACTTAAACCTGTATAAAAATTCCAGGCATCATCCGGTTGAAAACCGATTAAAGAAGTGAGATTGTGGCTATTAAACTGAATGGTAGCCGCTTCAACAGGCAGCGTCTCACCTGCAAAAACCGGATTATAAGCATAGGCAACATCTACATGATAGGGCTGATCATAAATCAGTCCCCATGATAGCTGAGGGTGCAATTGCAGTTTGAGTGCAAGATTGGCGATCAATTGTGTACTGGCGAGTTGACCGGTAGAAAAGTCAGTAATACCCAGTTGTTGCAGCTGCTCGGTATGCTGTACCTGACCGCTAATATCAGGGCGAACCCAAGCCAATGAAATTTCAGCATAATGATTTTTTTCAAAAAAAGACTGAATACTTTGATTGGACTGTTCAAAAGCAGCACTATAACCTGACCCAGAAAAAGCGCAGCCCATACAGAAAAGAGCAAATTTGCTGTCGATCATATTGGTATAATTCAATTTATTATTAATGTGATTATGCTTGATATTTATACAGAGTATCCACTTAAAAATAATAAAGAGGCTCGCTGGCCTCTTTGATTGAAAACTTATATATTTTTATTCGTCTGGATAGGCGACTTTTTTAAGCGCTTTAATATCGGCATCCGGCGAGCACAGGGAAATAAACTCGTAGCCATAACCACGTAGTAAATGTCCTTTACGTACCGCAATCCAGGTGGTATTCATGCCAAAAATATCCGTTTTAATCTGCTTTAAACGGTAATCACGCTCCGGGTCATAAGCGACATCGTTGACAATGCCGACGCCCATATTCATTTCCACATAGGTTTTAATCACATCGGCATCGAGTGCGGACATGACGATATCGACATCAAAGCCGGCTTCTTCAAAGGCGGTATCAATCTTGGAGCGACCGGTAAAACCACCATGATAGGTAATAATCGGGTAATGGGCCAGATCTTCGATCCGGATCTGATCTTTAGTTGCAAGTGGATGATTTTGCGGCGTAATAATACTATGTTGCCAGTTATAATAAGGTACGCTGGCCAGATTGTCTTCAGTCGTCAGTGCTTCGGTTGCAATACCGATATCGGCTTGACCTTGCAGCAGCATTTCCGTGATTTCTACCGGGCTGGCCTGTTGCAGAATCAAATGTACTTTAGGAAATTCTTTTTTAAATTGGCTGACAATCGGCGGTAGCACATAGCGCGCCTGGGTATGCGTGGTGGCAATGGTCAAGGTACCTTCATCAACTTTATTAAAATCATCAGCCAGACGCTTAATATTATCGGCATCGACCAGCATGCGTTCTACAATTCCTAATAGTGCCTGACCCGGCTCGGTTAAACCCAGTAGACGCTTACCCTTACGGATAAACAGCTGTACGCCAAGCTCATCTTCCAGATCTTTAATATGTTTACTTACTCCAGACTGCGAAGTATAAAGTGCAGCTGAGGCTTCAGTTAAATTAAAGTTCTGTCTAACCGTTTCTCGTATAATTCTTAATTGTTGGAAATTCATAATTCTCTTTACCCTAGAAGAGGATGGGGCATTTCGAAGCCCCATCTTTTGGTCTTAAGCGACCTGATTTTCAAATAAATGCAAGTTCACCGCACTTAACCACACGGTTTGATTGGGGCGGAATTGGTGTGCTCTTGCTTCATCAGGTGTCAGTAAAATTTCAATCAAGTTACCCTGACGGTCATTCAGTTCTGCAACGACTTTACCCGCAATCCATAATTCACGTATGAAGGTGGCCTGAATGGCATTGTCTTGTGGCTGTGCATGAATGCGCAGCTCATCAGGACGTGCGAATAAAATCACTTCACCTTGAACAGCATTTTTTGCGCCATCAAAGTGAATGCGATCTTGCCCGAGCTGAATAATGCCGCCGTTGTTCTGGCCTTCAAAACGATTGGCTTGACCCAAGAAATCAAACACAAATGGGGTTGCCGGCGTTTCATAGACCTCACGTGGCGAACCGATCTGTTCGACATTACCTTTGTTCATCACCACAATCTGATCGGCCACTTCCAGCGCTTCTTCCTGATCGTGGGTCACAAAGATCGAGGTGATGTGCAACTCATCATGCAAGGTACGTAACCAGCGACGTAATTCCTTACGGACTTTGGCATCCAGTGCACCGAAAGGTTCATCTAGCAACAGCACACGCGGTTCAACGGCTAAGGCACGTGCCAACGCAATACGCTGACGCTGACCACCTGAAAGCTGAGCAGGGTAACGGTCAGCCAGAAAACCCAGCTGAACCAAATCAAGTAAACGCGTAACACGTTTTTTAATTTCCGCTTCAGATGGACGGGTTTTACGTGGGCGAACACGCAGACCAAAAGCAATATTGTCAAATACCGTCATATGACGAAACAGGGCATAATGTTGAAACACGAAGCCGACTTCACGTTCACGTACATGAACATTGGTCGCATCCTGACCTTCCAGAATGACCTGACCGCCATCTGCAGATTCCAGACCGGCAATAATCCGTAAAAGCGTGGTTTTGCCGCAACCTGATGGGCCGAGCAGGGCCACCAGTTGACCATCTGGGAAATCCAGCGAGATATTTTTAAGTGCATGGAATGCACCAAAGTGTTTTTCAATATTTTGTACTTGAATACTCATGTTGGCATTCCTTAAGAAACTGTAGAATCTTGATTACGTTTGTCCTGTTTTTCCTGGCGCAGTTCCACCCATGTTTTTAAAATCAGGGTGACAATTGCGAGGAGAGCCAGAAGCGAAGACACGGCAAACGCAGCACTAAAGGTATATTCGTTATAAAGAATTTCGACGTGTAGCGGTAAAGTATTGGTTTCACCGCGGATATGACCGGATACAACCGATACTGCACCAAACTCACCCATGGCCCGTGCATTACACAGAATCACGCCGTAAATCAGACCCCATTTGATATTTGGCAGGGTCACTTTCCAGAAAGTTTGCCAGCCAGATGCACCGAGCACAATCGCAGCTTCTTCTTCTTCCGTGCCTTGTGCTTCCATTAATGGAATTAACTCACGAGCCACGAAAGGTACAGTAATAAAGATGGTCGCCAGGACAATGGCAGGCACTGCATAAAGGATCTTGATGTCATTGTCCATTAGCCAGGACCCCATCCAGCCTTGCGTACCGAAAATCAGTACCAGCATTAAACCGGCAATCACGGGAGAGACCGAAAATGGCATATCAATCAAGGTGGTCAGGAAGGATTTACCCCGAAAGTTAAACTTCGCCACTGACCATGCCGCAGCCACACCAAATACCACGTTCAGCGGTACGGCGATTGCAGCAGTCAAAAGTGTAAGTTTGACCGCAGATAAAGTATCTGGATGCACCAATGCCTGTGTATAAACACCAATTCCCTGTTTAAAGGCTTCCACAAAAACCAGAATCAAAGGCAGGATCAGGCAGCTCAAGAAAAAAATCAGTGCAATAGTGATCAGGGTATAACGTACCCAGGTTGGCTCACGGGTTGCATCACGGGATTGCAGTTTTTCAGCCAGTGCATTGCTGTTGGTATTCAAACTCATCGTGCAGTTCTCCCGGTACGGCGGCTGGCCCAAGCTTGCAGTAAGTTAATCAGGAACAGCAGGACAAATGAAATCAGCAACATCACCACCGCAATTGTGGTTGCACCGGCATAATCATATTCTTCTAAACGGGAAATAATCATCAGTGGGGCAATTTCTGTTTCAAAAGGCTGATTCCCGGCAATGAAGATCACCGAACCATATTCACCAACACCGCGAGCGAAAGCTAACGCAAAGCCAGTGATAAGCGCAGGAAGTAAAATCGGGAAAATCACCTTGGTCACAATTTGCAAACGATTTGCCCCGAGTGCAGATGCAGCTTCTTCCAGTTCAGTTTCCAGATCACTGAGTACCGGCTGTACGGTACGAACCACAAAAGGCAGGCCAATAAAGATTAGAGCCAGCGTAATACCAATCGGGGTATAAGCAACCTGAATACCAATCGGTTCAAGATACTGACCAATCCAGCCAGTCGGCGCATATAAAGAGGTCAAGGCAATACCGGCCACCGCTGTTGGCAGCGCAAAAGGCAAATCGACCAAGGCATCGACAATACGTTTGCCCGGGAAGCTATAACGTACCAGACACCAGGCCAATAACAGGCCAAACACCACATTCACCAGCGCAGCAATAATGGCTGCACTGAAACTGAGTTGTAGGGATTTTTGAATACGTTCAGAGCTCAGGATTTCCCACAAGCCTTCCCAGCCAATGCCCAGTGATTTAATAAAAACAGCAGACAGCGGGATTAAAACGATTAATGATAAATACGCTAGGGTAAAGCCTAGAGAAAGACCAAATCCTGGCAGCACTCGGGATCGCTGCGACATGATGACTCCTCAAAAGAGAGAAAGCTGGTTAAAACTAACCAGCGAAAATTAAAAAAAGAAATTGGACACAAGCATAATTTGCAACGACTAAAATGCAAATTTGAAATAATACTTGCTGTCATCAGTATTGCTGATATGTTGCATAGTCTTTTCTGAAATCAAATACTGGGCAAGTTCAGGAAAAGGGCCAAATCCTGAAGCGACATTGACATGCCCCACCTGTCCGAGATTAATCGGTTTGAGTTTCCAGGCTTTGGCCAGAAACTGGGCGTCTGCATAGCTTAACCAGGGATCATTTTCACTGATTAATAACGTGGCCGGAACCTGAATCTGCACTTGCTGAAAATAATGGCTGTAATCGGTCTGGTTGTTACGAACAAAACCATTTTCCCCAAAACGTGCCGGATTGGCCGGCGCGACCAGAATCAGCTTTTTAACTTTAGCAGTCAATTCTGGATGTTGTGCCAGTGCTGCGACCGAGGTTAAACAGCCAAAGCTGTGCGCTACAATCTGTACATCATCTTGAATATCTTGCAGGGCTTTGACAAATTCAGTGATCCATTCCTGCAAAACGGGATGATTCCAATCTTTTTGTTGCACACGAGAGCATCGACTGAGCTGATGTTGTAAGCATGTTTGCCAGTGATTGTATTCGCTACCACCTACACCTGGAACAATAAGCGTATGTATCATGTCGATGCTCCTGTCAGATCAGCTGCGAATTACTTCGCGCTGTTTGCCTTCACAATCTGGTCGAAAATACCGCCATTCTCAAAATGCGCTTTTTGCACTTTTGCCCAGCCGCCAAATTCCTGATCAATCGTTACCAGTTTGAGTGGTTTGAACACATGATTATATTTCTTTAAAGCTACTTCACTGCGTGGGCGATAATAATGTTTGCCTGCCAGATCTTGCCCCAGTGGTGAGTACAGGAAGTTTAAATAACCTTGAGCCAGATGCTTATTGCCTTTTCTCGCTGCATTTTTTTCTACAATCGCCACTGGCGGTTCAGCCAGAATAGACAGACTTGGCGTGATAATTTCAAACTTACCTGGTTGCTCACGAATCGCTAAGTACGCTTCATTTTCCCAGGCCAGCAAGACATCACCGATCCCGCGCTCGGCAAAGGTGGTGGTTGCACCACGCGCACCTGAATCCAGGACTTTGGTGTTTTTATAAATTTGGCGAACAAATTCTTGTGCAGTTGTGTCATTGCCACCGGCCTGATGTTTGGCCCATGCCCATGCCGCCAGATAGTTCCAGCGCGCGCCACCTGATGTTTTCGGATTCGGGGTAATAATGCCGACACCCGGTTTCACCAGATCGCCCCAGTCTTTAATCCCTTTGGGGTTGCCTTTACGCACCAAAAATACGATTGTTGAGGTATACGGTGTCGAGTTTTGTGGCAGTTTCTTTTGCCAGTCTGCTGGCAACAATTTGGCTTTTTCTGCAAGCACATCAATATCGGCTGCGAGGGCCAAAGTCACCACATCTGCATTCAAGCCATCAATAACAGAGCGGGCCTGTTTACCAGAACCACCATGGGATTGCTTGAAGTTAATTTTTTGACCCGTACGGCTTTCCCAATATTTGCCAAAACTCTTGTTGACATCTTCATACAATTCACGTGTCGGATCGTAGGAAACATTCAGAAAATCACGTGCTGAAGCACCTAATGAGGTTGCCGAAATCACAGCAGCCAGAACCCCAAGTTTTATTGTTTTTGAAATACTCATTAGAAACCTCAATTTCTTACACGTTTTGTAACATAGCTGCAGAATAAACCTATTCTTTATGCGTAAAAAATAAATAAAAACGAATTTTATATGAAAAAAAAAGATAAGACGGAGCTGAAGTTATTGAAATGAGAATGGCCTTATCAATAAAGGCCATTGTTTCTGCTGGACTGCCTCATTATTTCGTATGATTTGCCTTTACAATTTGATCAAAGATCCCGCCATTATCGAAATGTGCTTTTTGTACCTTGGTCCAGCCACCAAATTCTTTGTCGATGGTGACTAACTTTAAAGGTTTAAATACGCTGCTATATTTCTTTAATACTTCGCTATTACGTGGACGATAGAAATTCTTCGCAGCCACAGTTTGCCCCGCAGGAGAATACAGATAATTCAAATAAGCTTTGGCCAGGTTTTCATTGCCATCTTTCTTGGCGTTTTTCTCTACAATTGCCACCGGTGGCTCGGCCAAAATTGACAGACTTGGCGTGATGATTTCAAATTTACCCGGCTGTTCACGAGTAGCGAGATGGGCTTCATTTTCCCAAGCCAGTAATACATCACCGATCCCGCGCTCAGCAAAAGTGGTGGTGGCTCCACGTGCGCCTGAGTCCAGCACTTTGGTCTGTTTATAAATTTGACGCACAAAATCTTGTGCTTTGCTGTCATTGCCACCAGGTTGATGTTTGGCCCATGCCCATGCCGCCAGATAGTTCCAGCGTGCACCGCCAGAAGTTTTCGGGTTTGGCGTAATAATTTCTACCCCAGGCTTCACCAGATCGCCCCAATCTTTAATCCCTTTTGGATTGCCTTTTTTGACCAGAAAGACGATGGTGGAGGTATAGGGGGTCGAGTTTTGCGGGAATTGTTTCTGCCAGTCTTTAGGCAGCAGACCTCTCGCTGCAATTTCATCAATGTCGGCCGCTAGCGCGAGGGTCACGACGTCTGCATCCAGACCATCAATCACAGCACGGGCCTGTTTACCTGAACCGCCATGCGACTGTTTATAGTTCACGTCCTGACCCGTGGTTTTTTTCCAGTATGCGCTGAATTCCTTATTAAAATTGTCATATAATTCGCGGGTTGGGTCATAAGACACGTTCAGGAAATCTTTTGCAGACACACTGAAAGCAGTGGCCGAAACCAGTGCAGCCAATACCCCAATTTTTAATTTACCAATATTCATTTTTGCCTCAATTTTTTTAGCTTTTGTTGGATAAGGCAAGAATAGCTGGAGATATTTTGCATAAAAAATAATTAAAAATGCATTTGATGTGAGTAAAAGAGATAAATCGATGGAGCTTATCTCTCAGTACTCAATTGTTGATTTGAGAGGCAATAAAATATGCTCTGTTTGAAAAATGCGAAACATGTCAGTGAGATAGAAGTACTCGATCGGGCCTTTCATTATGGTGATGGCTGTTTTAGCACGGCCCGGATTCGACAGGACCGGGTGGAATTATATGATCGTCATCTGGCACGTTTGCAGCTCAGTAATCAAAAATTAAGTTTGCATGCTGATTTAGCTCTGATTGCAGAAAGTTTGGAACTTTTACGTGAATCAGAAAGTCAGCTGAATGGAACATTAAAGATCGTGCTGAGTCGTGGAGTCGGCGAGCGGGGCTATAGTTTGCCAGAGCATCCGGCGGATCTGTGGGTATTTTATTATCCTCAAGCCCTACATGATTTAAAGTATGAACAGATCCAAAGTGGGGTATTACAGCAGGCACTGGGATTGACCATGCCGGGTCTGGTCGGACTAAAAACCTTGAATCGCCTGGAGCAGGTTTTGCTCAAGCAGGAGGCGGATCAGCGCGGTTGGTCTGAGGCACTGGTGACAGATGTACAGGGCGGGGTTGTCGAAGGGGTGAGCAGTAATTGTTTCATTTGTATAAACAATACATGGATTACGCCGGAACTTCGTTATAATGGCGTCTTTGGGGTGATGCGTGCAGAAATTCTACAACGGATGCAAGATCAGGGAATTGCCTGTCAGCAACGTTACATCGATATGGAGGAAATAGCCCATATTCAGAGTCTGTTTTTTTGTAATGCGCTAAACCCGATGAAAATTGTCACTCAATTTGAGCAGCGATCCCTGGATGGCGATGCTTGTATTGAACTTTTTAACCGTCTTCGATTAAATCAGATGTCTTAATATGTCAGCTTCCAAGTCTAAAGCCAAAAAGAACAATACAGCCAAATTTTCGTCACTTTTCAAAGGAATTGCCTTCGTCCTGATTGGACTTGCCTTGATTTTGGTACTGGTCTTAAAAAGTAGTTTGTGGAAAGACTATCCTGTAGACGGACAAAAACAGCTGCTGGCGATTGGGTCAGGGGAAACCTATTCTGGTTTTATTGACCGTCTGGCCAAAGGAAAACAGGTCAGTTTCCCGATTATTCTCAAGCTTTATCAGCGCATCCTGATTCATGACACCATGAAAGCTGGCGTATATGAAGTGCGCCAGGGCATGAGTATTCGTCAGGTTCTGGATATGATCTCCAATGCTGAAAATGCCCAGATGAACCGGATTTTGGTGATTGAAGGAACCACATTCAAACAGCTGATTGATGCTTTGAAGAAAGATGATCTGGTGACCAAAGAAGTGTCACATTTGCCAACGGCACAACTCCTTAAAGAGCTCAATATTCCATTTTCACATCCTGAAGGTCTGTTTGCACCGGATACATACTTCTTTGCTAAAGGTGAAACTGACCGTAAAATTTTAACCAATCTGTATCAGCGCCAGATGAAGGCACTGGATCAGGCCTGGGAAAAACGCGTGACTGATCTGCCCTATCAGAATAAATATGAAGCGCTGATCATGGCGTCGATCATTGAAAAAGAAACCAGTGTGGATAGTGAGCTAGAACAGGTTTCTGGAGTGTTCGTGCGCCGTTTAAAAATTGGCATGCGTTTACAGACCGATCCTACCGTGATTTATGGAATGGGCGATGCCTATAATGGCAATATTACCCGCAAGGATTTACGTACGCCGACGCCGTATAACACCTATACCATGTCTGGTTTGCCGCCAACGCCAATTGCACTGCCAAGTAAGAAAGCCATTGAAGCAGCCATGCATCCGGATAATTCTGACAACCTTTATTTTGTCGCCACGGGCAATGGCGGACATACGTTTACGACCAATCTGAATGATCACAATAAAGCAGTGCAGGAGTATCTGACCATTTTACGCTCGAAGAATAAGGAATGAGTATGTTTATTAGCTTTGAAGGCACAGAAGGTGTAGGTAAAACCACACTCATTCGTTCGATCTATGACGATTTTATGGCCCAAGGCAAAGATGTGATGCTTACGCGCGAGCCGGGTGGTACGCCGATGGCCGAGCAGATCCGAGCACTACTTCTGGCTGTGAATCATGAAGAAGCGATGGCGCATGATACCGAATTACTATTGATGTATGCGGCGCGTGCCCAGCATTTGGCACAAGTCATTCTGCCAGCCTTAGCAGCCGGAAAAATTGTACTCTGTGACCGTTTTACTGATGCCAGCTTTGCCTATCAATGTGCAGGTCGTGGACTCAGTGAAACAAAGCTGCAGTTATTAAATGATCACTTTGTGGCACGTATGCCGGACATCACCTTCTGGTTAGAAGCACCGATTGAACTGGGAATAAACCGGGCACGCGCGCGTGGCGCACTGGATCGCTTTGAACAAGAGAAAGTCACTTTCTTTGAGAAAGTAAGAGCCGGCTATGAAACGTTGTGGCAGCGTCATCCGGAACGGATCAAACGTCTGGATGCAACCCGTACACCGGAGCAGGTATTCGAGCAGGCTTTAAGTTATTTGAAGTCTGGTTTAAATTGAAATCCTGTTTATTTTAATTTTCACTAGGTAAATGTGTGAAAAATCTTCTATATTGAAGGCAATATAGAAGATTTTTTTAATAAGATGAAAACGACCAAAACCGAAATCCAACAATTTTTACAACAAGAATTTCCACAAAGCCTAGAAAAATGTAGGATCGAAGCCGTTGTTCCACGCGGCGCAACTTTGCTGTATCAGGTTAGCGCACAAGAGTTGCGTCCGGGTGGTACTGTTTCTGGCCCAACCATGATGACCTTGGCCGATCTTGCCTTATATGTCGCTATTCTGGGCGAAATTGGCCTGGTGGGTTTGGCTGTCACCACCAATCTGAATATCAATTTTCTCCGTAAACCTTCAGGTGGCACGGATTTGCGAGGAGAGTGCAAGCTTATTAAAGTCGGTAAAGTTCTGATTGTCGGGGAAGTCTGGATTTATTCAGTAGACCTTGATGAGCCAGTGGCGCATGTTACTGCGACTTATGCCATTCCACCTCAACACTAAACACCTGAAGAATAGAAGTTCAGTGATATAAATAGCCTAAGCTTAATTAAGTAGGTGAGCGCTAAAAGACAGGGAGATATGATTTAAAAATCATATCTCCCCAATAATCTAAATATTGACCAAGGGTGTTTCTACTTCAAAATTCACCGGATTTAGAATGGTCTTGCGTAATTCAGGCAATAATTCCGGATAGTCCAGCGTGAAATGCAGGCCACGAGATTCTTTACGCTGCATGGCACAGCGCACAATCATTTCTGAGACCAGCACCAGATTGCGAAGCTCGATCAGGTTTTTGCTGACCTGATAATCTTGGTAATACTCGGTGATTTCTTTTTTCAGCATTTCAATACGATGCAAGGCACGTTCCAGACGTTTGGTGCTGCGCACAATACCGACATAGTTCCACATGGTCTGACGTAGCTCATCCCAGTTTTGCAGAATCACCACATCTTCATCCGGATTGGTTACCTGTGAGTCATCCCAGATGGGTACGGGCGGAAAGGCATAGTCAGCATTGAAATGAGATTCGATATGCTTGGCTGCACTCATGCCATACACAAAGCATTCTAAAAGTGAGTTACTGGCCATTCGGTTAGCACCGTGCAGACCAGTATAAGAGGTTTCCCCAATTGCATATAGACCTGCGATATCAGTCTGGCTATGTTCATCGACCACAACGCCACCACAGGTGTAATGGGCTGCAGGTACCACTGGAATCATATCTTTGGTGATATCAATACCCAGTTCCAGCAGGCGGGCATAAAGCGTAGGAAAATGTTCTCTAACAAAGCTTTCATCCTTATGGGTAATATCCAGCCAGACATGCCGAATACCCAAGCGCTTAATTTCATAGTCGATTGCGCGTGCGACAATATCGCGTGGTGCAAGTTCGGCGCGCTCGTCAAAACGCAGCATAAAGCGTTCGCCATCGGGCAGACGCAGATAAGCCCCTTCGCCACGCATAGCTTCAGTGATCAGGAAGGAGCGCGCTTGTGGATGATAGAGACAGGTCGGATGGAACTGGTTAAATTCCATGTTAGCCACCCGGCAGCCGGCACGATAGGCCATGGCAATGCCGTCACCCGTGGCAATATCCGGATTTGATGTATAAAGATAGGCTTTCATGGCACCGCCACAGGCAAGGGCGGTAAAGGGCGCTAAAAAAGTATGTACTTTTTCATTTTTTTCATCCAGCACATATAAACCTAGCGCGCGGTTTTCACCGTCTAGGCCAAGTTTATGTGAACAGATCAGATCAATCGCAATATAATTTTCAAAAATAGTGATATTTGATTTTTCTTGGGCGCGTTGTACCAAAGTAGTCGAAATTGCACGACCTGTGGCATCGGCAGCATGAATAATCCGGCGCTGTGAATGGCCGCCTTCACGGGTGAGATGCAACTGTTCCTGTTCATCCAGAGTAAATTGCACACCGTGTTTTAGCAGAAAGTCAACTGATGGTTTGCCCCCTTCTACCGTCTGTTTGACTGCGTCCATTTCACATAGCTGTGCACCTGCAATCATGGTGTCATCAATATGCTGTTCAATCGAATCCATTTCATCGAGTACTGCAGCAACACCGCCTTGCGCATAAAAGGTGCTGGCATCTGTCAGGATGGATTTCGCTAAAACTGCAATATTAAAATGGTCCGGGAGCGATAAGGCTAAACTTAAACCGGCACCGCCACTGCCCACAATAATGACGTCAAATTGATGGGTAAGGGATGAATTAGACATGTCCATCAGCTAATTTTAAAAAAAGTTTGGTAATAACAGCGCTTTTTTGTGCAAAAGGCAAGCGTTGAAACGCTCATTTATTAATGAAAAAAATTAATCAAAGCCTTAACTTAGTGTTTTAATAATGAGATATTGTCCAGATTGAAGCATTGAAACATATTATTACTTAAACTTTACAATGTTTGTGATAAAACCTATTTACATAAATTTATCAACAATTTGAGTGAATAATTTATATGAAAATTCTAGACTTAAAAAAAGGATTATTTGCAGCGACCCTGACCATGAGTGCTGCACAGTTGCAGGCTGTCACACCGGTTGATTTTTCAAATCTGGTCGAGCAGGTCAGTCCTGCCGTGGTCAGTGTCAATGTCGTGAAAAAAATGAGCGAAGAAGAACTCTTACAACAACAAGTTCCGGAAATTCTGCGTCGCTTCTTTGGCAATCAGGTGATTATCCCGCAGCAGCGCATGCCACAGGAAAAAACCGGCTATGGCAGTGCATTTTTTATCAGTAAAGATGGCTATCTGCTGACCAACCATCATGTGGTTGAGGATGCATCTAAAGTCACCATTACCCTGAATGATCGCCGTGAAATTGATGCTACTGTGGTGGGAAGTGATGCACGTACCGACGTAGCTTTACTTAAGGTCACAGGTTCGAATTTTCCAGAATTGCGTACCGGGGATGTAGGCCGCTTACGTGTCGGTGAGCCTGTGCTTGCGATTGGTTCGCCATTTGGTTTTGATTATTCGGCCTCTGCCGGAATCGTCAGTGCCAAAATGCGCAACATGATGGGTGAAACAGCAGTGCCTTTTATCCAGACAGACGTGGCCCTCAACCCGGGTAACTCTGGTGGGCCTTTATTTAACCAGCATGGTGAAGTAGTCGGGGTGAACTCGCGGATCTTCAGTGGAACCGGCGGTTATATGGGGCTATCCTTCTCAATTCCGATTGATGTGGCCATGGAAGTGGCAGAGCAGCTGAAAAAGAATGGTAAAGTGACCCGTTCTTATCTGGGGGTCAGCTTGCAGGATATCGACCGTAATCTGGCAGAGTCCTACAACCTTTCTAAGCCCGAAGGCTCCTTAATTACTCAGGTTGCACCAAATTCACCCGCTGCACGTGCCGGTCTACGTGTCAGCGACGTGATTTTAAAATATAACGGCACTGCGATTTCACGCACCAGTGAATTATTAAACTATCTCAACCGTACTGCACCTCAGCAACAGGTACAGCTGGAGGTTTTACGTGATGATAAGCGCCGTAATATTTCAGCAACCTTAAGTACCGCACCGGATGATACCCCTGCAAAAGCCGGAGCACAGGCGCAGCCGAGCAAAGGACCTGTAATTGGTGTGGCTATTCGTGATTTAAGTTCGCTAGAAAAGGATCGACTGGAGATCAAAGGCGGGGTCATGATTCAGGATGTTCGTTCAGGTGGCATTGCCGCACAGGCGCGTATCATGCCAAACGATGTGGTGACGCATATTAATAACAAGGCAGTATTGAACGCAGAGCAATTTGTACAAGAAGTTTCTGAGTTGAAGAAGGGCAATGTGGCACGCGTTACGCTCATGCGCCAAGGGCAGCGTGCGATTGTCGGAATGCGTATCTAATTCTATTCAGATTTTTAAATATAAAAAACCGCTTTTGATGGGCGGTTTTTTATTATTTGCAATTTACCCAGCCTATAAATTCGGTAGACTCTATTCAGTTGAAAATCATGGAAAGGATAAGAGAAAAGTGACAGCTATTTTTGATCTTGCGTTAAAGGTGCAAGCTGAACATATCGATGGCTTGGGCCATGTCAATAATGTGGTCTATGTACAGTGGATGCAGGAGGTCGCCACAGCCCATATTGAAAAATTGGGATTGGGGTTAAAGGAATATGTGGAACTGAAACATGCCATGGTGGCGGTTGAGCATCAGGTACAATATCGCAAGGCCGCTTTTGAGGGCGATGAAATTATTTTGCGAACCTGGCTGAACGATATCAATGCACTGTATTCATTTCGCCAATATGCATTTTATCGACCACAGGATCAAACCCTGTTATTTACAGGTAATACGCAGTGGGCCTGTATTGAAATGGCCACTGGACGTCCTAAACGCATGTCGCCTACCTTTACCCAAGCCTATCAACCTCTTTCTGAGCAGATCAATCCTTATGATTTTTCAATAGTGTATCTAGATCAATAAGTGCTCGCTTCTTTGGCACAGAGTTAGATATTTCAATCAGGTTTAGCAAAAATATGGCGTGATTTTCAAAGCTTCATTGCAGTGATTGAGCTTGAGATCGCTGGACAGGTATTTTGGCAGAGTGGACAAAGCTAAAAATATAATTCTTTTTCTAGATCACCATTCTGCTATAATCCTTCGCAATTTCTATTCGGCTTTTGTTATGTAATATTTTTAAATTACATAGCGCGTTTTTTCTCAAGGTAACCCATGGCGCAAGCTAAAAAATCTATTGATATTAAAAACATTCGTAACTTCTCGATTATTGCGCATATTGACCACGGTAAATCGACCCTCGCAGATCGCTTTATTCAGACCTGTGGTGGTTTGCAAGATCGTGAAATGCAGGCTCAAGTCCTCGATTCTATGGAGCTTGAGCGCGAACGTGGGATTACCATTAAAGCCACTTCGGTGACGCTAAACTATACCCATCCAAATGGTGAAGTTTATCAGCTGAACTTTATTGATACGCCGGGACACGTTGACTTCTCGTATGAAGTGTCGCGATCGCTCGCAGCCTGTGAAGGTGCTTTATTAGTCGTTGATGCGGCGCAAGGTGTGGAAGCACAGTCTGTCGCCAACTGCTATACCGCGATTGAGCAAGGTCTGGAAGTACTGCCCGTACTGAACAAGATCGATTTGCCGCAAGCTGAACCTGAGCGTGTGATTCACGAGATTGAAGAAATTATCGGCATTGAAGCGACAGAAGCACCGACATGTTCAGCCAAAACCGGTCTGGGCATTGAAAATGTTTTAGAAACCCTGGTGAATGTGATTCCGGCACCGGTCGGTGATCGCGAAGCGCCGTTGCAAGCCCTGATTGTAGATTCATGGTTTGACAACTACCTTGGGGTAGTTTCTCTGGTACGTGTAAAGCAGGGTCGTGTGCGTAAAGGCGACAAGATGTTGATGAAATCAACAGGTCAAACGCACATCATTACTTCTGTTGGGATCTTTAATCCGAAACATACTGAAACAGGCATGTTGGAAGCAGGCGAAGTCGGCTTCGTGATTGCCGGTATTAAAGATATTTTCGGTGCGCCGGTGGGTGATACCATTACCTTGGCAACCACACCTGAAGTTGCAACGCTACCGGGCTTTAAAAAAGTAAAACCGCAGGTTTATGCCGGTTTATTCCCGATTGATGCCAGTGACTTTGAACCGTTTCGTGAAGCTTTACATAAACTGCAAATTAATGACTCGGCCTTGTTCTTTGAACCGGAAAGTTCGGATGCACTCGGTTTTGGTTTCCGCTGTGGCTTCTTGGGCATGCTACACATGGAGATTGTACAAGAGCGTTTAGAACGCGAGTATGATCTTGATCTGATTTCTTCTGCGCCCACCGTAATTTATGAAGCGGTGATGAAAAATGGCCAGACGATTTATATCGACAGCCCGTCTAAAATGCCGGATGGTTCAACCGTAGAAGATTTACGTGAACCGATTGCCGAATGTCATATTTTAGTACCGCAAGAATATCTGGGTAATGTCATGACCTTGTGTATCGAGCGCCGTGGCATACAAAAAGACATGAAATTCCTCGGCAATCAGGTGTCGATTACTTTTGAAATTCCAATGGCAGAAGTGGTCATGGATTTCTTCGATAAATTGAAGTCTTGTTCACGTGGTTTTGCATCCCTCGACTATAACTTTGTCCGTTTTGAAAGTTCTTCATTGGTAAAAGTGGATGTGCTGATCAATGGGGAAAAAGTCGATGCTCTGGCGATGATCTGTCATCGTAATGACGCGCGTCATCGTGGCATTGCGCTGGTGGAAAAAATGAAAGACCTGATTCCGCGTCAAATGTTTGATGTGGCAATTCAGGCGGCAATTGGTGCGCAAATCATTGCACGTTCCACTGTAAAAGCCATGCGTAAAAACGTATTGGCCAAATGTTATGGTGGTGACGTGTCACGTAAGAAAAAACTTCTGTCTAAACAGAAAGAAGGTAAGAAACGCATGAAGCAGGTGGGTAGTGTTGAAATCCCGCAAGAAGCGTTCCTCGCTGTGTTAAAAGTCGAACGCTAGAAGAATAAGGATATAAGCCCATGGATTTTGATTTTAATTTGATTCTTGTTCCTGCGACGCTGTTTTTTGTCGCACTGTGGTTGCTTGACAAGTTTGTCCTGAAACAAAGACAAACTCGCGGCAAGGGCAATGAAAATTTTATCATTACCTGGGCTTATGACTTTTGGCCAGTACTGACGATTGTACTGGTGCTGCGTTCGTTCTTGTTTGAACCGTTTAATATTCCATCGGATTCAATGGTGCCAACCCTGGAAACTGGGGACTTTATTCTGGTGAATAAATTTGACTATGGGGTGAAACTGCCTATGGTCAACACTAAAATTATTGATACTGGCAGTCCAGAGCGTGGTGATGTGGCAGTATTCCGTTATCCACCACAACCGACCATCAGTTATATCAAGCGTATTATTGGTTTACCCGGTGATCATATTGTCTATGATCATGGTCAGTTGAGCATCAATGGTGAACAAGTAGCGAAAGTTCCAGTGGAATTTAGCCGTGAAAAAGATCGTCTGGATACACCCAATGCCATTTATCATAAAGAAACTTTAGGTCAGCATAGCTTTACCATGCGTGAGCTGGAAGGGGTCAATGTCGCGCGTCAGGCGCCTTATATTAACTTTGTGGAAAATGGTAAATATTCAAGTGAAAATGGTTTATATTGGGAAGTAAAGGTGCCAGAAGGTCATTACTTTGCGATGGGGGATAATCGCGATCAGAGTGCTGACAGCCGTTTCTGGGGGCTTGTTCCGGAAGAAAACTTAACAGGTCGTGCATTCTATATCTGGATGCATAAAGAACCTGGCTTTAAATTGCCATCGTTTGGTCGCAACGGGACAATCGATTAATTGTTTCAATCAGGAAAATAAAAAATGAGACATCAACAAGGTGCTTCGTATATTGGGATTTTATTTGCAATCGTGGGGTTTGCATTTCTAGCCAAAGTAGCGATTGCAGTGTGGGGACCCTACTTTGATGATCGTATGGTCGATGGTGAAATTGAGGCGCTGTTAAAAAGTGCGCCAGCCAATATAACACCAGAAAAATTCCGTCAGCAGATGGATCAGCGTTTATCAATGAATAATATTCGCGATCTGAAGTTTGATGAAATTGCCAAAGTTATCCATACCGATGGTTTGCAGATACACAAGAATTATGAAATTCGTAAAAATTTCATAATGAATATCGATTTAGTGATGAAGTTTGAGAAAAATTTTGATCAAAGCGCAGTCAAAACTCAATGATGAACGTCTTGCCAGACGGATCGGTTATCAGTTTAAACAAGCTGAACTGCTCAAGCTGGCACTGACCCATCGTTCAGTCAGTCATAAACAAAACTATGAACGCCTAGAATTTCTAGGCGATTCTCTTTTAGGGATGATCATTGCGAATTATCTCTTCACTGCCTACCCAAGCGAAAACGAAGGCCGGCTGACGCGTATGCGTGCCACCTTGGTTCGACAGGAAGCATTGGGGAAAATCGCCAATGATTTAAAACTCAGTCAGAGTTTAATTCTCAGTACCGGTGAATTGAAATCTGGCGGTCATCATCGCGAGTCTATACTGGCAGATACTGTAGAAGCCATTATTGGCGCAATCTATGTGGATTGCGCTGATCTCACTGTGTTAGAGCCGATTGTGTTAAAATGGTATGAACCGTATTTGGATCATATTGAGCCGACCGATCAGCTTAAAGACCCTAAATCACGTTTACAAGAGTATCTACAAGCACGTAAGAAACCTCTCCCAGTTTACGAGGTTGTAGATATTCAAGGTGATGCCCCTAATCAGCATTTTAAAGTGGAATGTGAGATTGAGGGATTACCGACCATGCAGGGTGAAGGCGCCAGCCGACGTTTTGCTGAACAAGCCGTTGCGGCAGATATTTTAAAACTTTTGGAGCATAAGTCTTAATGACTACTCATTCCGATCACATTGATGCTGATCACGAGTCGCAAAGCGACAGTCACGACCTGGTAAATCAATTTTTTAGCGCACAAGGCACCGAAATTCCGTCGGATTATCGCAGTGGTTTTGTCGCTATTGTAGGTCGCCCGAATGTGGGTAAATCTACCTTAATGAACCATATTTTGGGTCAGAAACTCTCAATTACCTCACGTAAACCGCAAACTACACGGCATAAAATTGTCGGGATTGATTCGCGTGAAAAGTCTCAGGCGGTATTCGTGGATACGCCGGGGATGCATAAAAAGGAAGTACGTGCCATCAATAAAATGATGAACCGTGCTGCCCATTCGGCTTTACGTGATGTGAATCTGGTTTTGTTTGTGGTGGATGCACAGAAGTGGACGCCGAATGATGATCTGGTACTGGAAAAGCTGAAAAATGCTGAAATGCCGGTGATTCTGGTGATCAACAAATTAGATACTTTTGAGAACAAGAACGAAGCTTTACCACTGATTCGTGAGCGCGAAAAGCTGATGAACTTTGCGGAAATCGTACCTGTTTCTGCACTTCGTGGTGCCAATCTTGAGCATTTACGTGACACGATTGCCAAGTATCTGCCGTTCCAGCCGCCATTGTACTCCCTGGATCAACTAACTGACCGTTCAGAGCGTTTCCTGGCTTCTGAAATTATTCGTGAAAAGATCATGCGTCAGCTGGGTGAAGAACTGCCATATGATTTAACCGTGCAGATTGAATCATTCAAAACTGAACAGCCAGTGATGAATGAAAAGACTGGTCGTATGAAGCCGGCCTGTACCTATATTGATGCTACGATTTTTGTCGATCGTCCAAGCCAAAAAGCCATTGTGATTGGTGAGAAAGGCGTTAAGCTGAAAAAAATCGGTATGGATGCACGTCTCGACATGGAAAAAATGTTCGAACAGAAAATCATGCTGACCCTTTGGGTGAAAGTCAAAGGCGGCTGGTCTGATGATGAACGTGCATTGAAAAGCTTAGGTTATAGCGATATCTAAGTTATAAAATTAATAAGCCCCTTTAAGGAATTTCGTGATGATGAAAGTGTTGGCAGTGCTTGCATGTGTTTTATTCTTGCAAGGCTGTATCCATAAAGTGGTCACGGTTCCTGTCAAGGTGGCTTATAAAACCACAAAAGTCGCAGTCAAAGGCACTGCGGCTGTTGTGGGCGCAGTCATCCCGGATGGAGATGACGACGATGATAAAAAATCAAAAAAAGATAAGGATTAAAGTGTCCGCTTATGCGTAACGAAGTACTGCATGGTTATCTGATTCATCATCGTAAGTACCGTGAGCGCAGCCATATTGTGCATTTATTTACCCAGGAATACGGTCGTATGGATGGCATTCTCCGGCAAACACCGCCGCCGCAATATCAGCCCATCAGTTTGCAAGCCACCGGAAAATCAGAACTCAAAAACTTTACCAAACTGGAAATTGTCAATCAGCCGATTTTCTTTTTTGGCGATGCCTTTTTTTCAGGCTTTTATCTGAATGAAGTCCTGTTGCGTTTGTGCCCCCTAGAAGTGGAAATGCCGCAAACCTTTGCCAAATATGCAGAGACATTAACTGCATTGCAGCAATTATCAGAACAATCTAATCCCAATTTATACTTAAAACAGATTTTGCGGCAATTTGAACATATCTTGCTGGAAGAACTCGGTTATGGTCTGGATTTTTCCCTAGATGCTCATCAGGTACAAATCGATCCGTTACAACACTATTATTTTCAGCTCAATGCCGGTTTTATGCCATCGGCCAAAGCATTACGCTCTACCATGTCAGGTCAGCAGATTTTAAGTATGCTAGATCATGAAAATGGTGGGGATTTTAATCCGGAACAGTTACAATTGTTGACGAAACTGTATCGACAGGTGATCACGGCCTTATTGGGTGATCGACCATTAAAAAGTCGGCAACTCTGGATTCAAAACTCTCAATCTCAAACGTAGTTAGGAAAAAATTATGGCTGCATTACTTGGTGTCAATATTGACCATGTCGCAACATTAAGACAAGCACGTGGTACAACGTACCCAGACCCAGTCAATGCTGCATTGATCTGTGAGCAGGCCGGGGCAGAGGGCATTACCTTGCACTTGCGTGAAGACCGTCGTCACATTCAGGATGAAGATGTGCGTCGTATGCGTCCTGCACTGAAAACCCGTATGAACCTCGAGCTGGCGGTAACAGATGAGATGGTCGCTTTTGCCAAGGAAATTAAACCGCATCATGTCTGTTTTGTCCCTGAAAAACGTCAGGAAGTCACCACTGAAGGTGGTCTGGATGTGGTGACCCATTTCGAATCAGTCAAAGCAGCTACGCAAGAACTGGCGGCGATTGGTTGTGATGTGTCTTTGTTTATTGATGCCGACTTTGCCCAAATTGATGCAGCAGTTGCTTGTGGTGCACCGACCATCGAGATTCATACTGGGGCTTATGCCGATGCAGAAACGCCTGAAGCCCAGCAGACTGAGCTTGAGCGCATTATTAAATGCGCTGAATATGCCGCATCGAAAGGTCTGGTAGTGAATGCCGGTCATGGTTTAAACCTCGATAATGTAACGCCAATTGCGGCGATTCCACAAATTCATGAACTTAATATTGGCCACTCATTAATTGCAGATGCTGTATTTGTAGGTCTGGCACAAGCTGTTCAGCAAATGAAAGCTGTGATTAAGTCAGCACGTTAAGATCAGAATCGTTATGTCAAATATTAATTATGATGAACTGATGCAGCCGGTGATTGCTTTCCTGGGGTGTGAAACGCCCAAGGCATGGCTGAATGTGGCAGTCGAAAATCTTGAAATCTTGATGCAAGATCATGCTAATTGTGAGAAAAAAGCAGCCAGCACGGCCATGAACCTGATGTTTCGCTATAGTTACTTTGTCGATTTACAGGTGAAGCTTGCGCAGTTAGTGCGTGAAGAAATGCTGCATTATGAACAAGTGCTTGAACTGATGAACAAGCGCGGTCAGGCCTGGCAGAATTTGAGTGCAGGGCGTTATGCCGGTGGCTTGCGCAAAGAAATCCGGACTTTTGAACCTGAAGCCTTGATTGATGTCTTGGTGATTGGTGCTTTTGTGGAAGCACGCTCTTGTGAGCGTTTCTACGCGCTGGCTTCGCGTGTGGATGATGAGTTGGCACGTTATTACCGTTACTTGCTTAAGTCTGAATCTCGTCACTTTGAGGACTATCTGGCTTTGGCGATGGATGTGGCGACCACGGCAAAATTGAAAAATCCGCAAGAGGATATTCAAAGCCGGATTGATCATATTCGTAACGTTGAAAAGCAGCTGATTCTGACACCAGATGACACTTTCCGTTTCCATAGCGGTGTTCCGGCTCAAGCGGCTTAATTGCAGTGAATATTTAAAAATCCTCCATTCATGGGGGACTTTTTATATCCGGAGCAAATATATAAATGAGAATTATTTACATCTACAGGCTTAATCCATAAAATACAGCAGATTTCTTAATAACGATGATGAAATAATGAATAAGCTGGTAAAAGTCATGCCTTTTTTGATCTTGGGAGCGATCAGCAATACAGTCTTTGCACACTATCCTTATGTTGCCCCACTAAGTTATCAAACTTTTAACAATCACACCGCGATTGTATCTGGCTTTTATGACAATCCATTTGCCTCGGAAGTGGCGATTAAAAACTTTAAGTTTCATTATCATACGCCTACAGGCCAAAAGATTTATCTTGCAGATGATGCATGGACCAAAACACAAACCCTAAGTAGTTATAGTCTGGAAAATAAACAAGAGGGTACCTATCGGATTCGTGGCGAGAAACAGGGGAATAGCCTAAAGTATGCACAGGTTGCTCAAAAATGGAAAATGGTTCTAAGTGCTGTCCCAAAGGCCAATCAAGCCACCAATCAAAATGTGATTTATCAGCAAGCGCTGAAGAAAAACATGCCACAGAAAACTGTGCAGACTATCGATATTATTGAAACCTTTGTCTCACGGCGTGTGACGTCGAATCAGGTCATTCAGCATATCCATGCTGGCTTTGATGTTCAATTTATCACGCATCCAAATGCATTTAAAAAATCTCAAGCGATTCAATTGAAAGTACTGGATGATAAAAAAGGAGTTGCGAATTTAAACGTTGAGATTTTGGCACAAACGACAGATTTTAGTCGTGATAAAAAAATCTATAAAGCGCTCACAACAGATGCGCAAGGGTTACTCAACTTTAATATGCAGGAAAAAGGCCAGTACTTAATGAAAATTGATTATCAGCAGCCTTTCGAAATAAAAAAGAATGATTTAAAGCATTATAAATATACCTTGGCTTTTAATGTGATGGATTAAGCCAAAAACGAGCCTGAAATCATTCAGGCTCGTTTTATAAAATATTAAACGAAAAAAAGCCCACTTCGTTATGAGTGGGCTTTTTAGTATTTGGCTCTCCAACCTGGGCTCGAACCAGGGACCTGCGGATTAACAGTCCGTCGCTCTACCGACTGAGCTATTGGAGAATCTGAAAGCGATTATAGAGGGATTTTGACAGGGGTCAAGCAAAAACTGTCATATTTATAACAAATTCAGCCTGTCTGTTTTTAATTTAGACAATTACATAAATTTTACGAAAAATACTTGTCAGAATAAATTTCACTTGCTAGATTAAAACCATAAAGTCGTTTGACCAAATGGTCAAACAGTGTGGATTTAAACCTACTTGCCAGCACAAAAATGGCTAAACCGGAGACAGCGAATGAATACGCTCAGCATCCCTCAAATTTTCTCTCAACTCACTTATTATCAAGAAAACTATCTGCAGATTATTGCAGATCCAGCACAGTATTATATTCCTGTTACAGATGCTCATATCAAGCTATGGCCCTTGGCGCAAAAATCCTTGTATCTAGGTGATTTGCTGCAATTATGGTTTGCAGAAAAATGGTTGGTAGAAACTGAACGTCAATTTAGCTTTGAAGTGTTTTTAAATGCCGATTATCTGAAAGAGCAAAGCAAAGAATTATATATCTATGCCATTTCAGGTAATCTTTTGACCGGTACCAATCAATCCAAAGCTTGGCAGGCATCGACAGCGCAAATACAAGATGTAGAGCTGGCCAATGTGTCCAAGCATTATTTTGAGTTTCAGGGCTTAAGCCGACCACAGATCGCCTGTGTTCAAGCCGGACAGACGAAGGGCAATATTGCTTAGGTCATCGATTGAATGCTGGCCACAGGTTCTCTTGGTTATTCAGGGCGAATAATCATACAGGTCGCAGTGGCATGGGCATATAAACGGCCTTCTTCATCCAGAATCCGACCTTCAGCAATACCCAGATTTTTACTGAGGTTAATTGATTGTCCGGTCGCTTTAAGCTGCTGATCTCGAGGAATTGGTCGGCACATTTTAACATTCAGATCAATCGTGCCATAACCGACCTCTGCTTCGAGTAAAGTATGAATCGCACAGCCTGTCACCGTGTCTAAAACAGTTGCTGCAAAACCACCATGCACGCCACCAAGCGGATTTAAATGCCGGTGATCGGCTTTGACTTTAAATTCTACGTATCCGCTTTGGATAACGGCAGGTTGCATCGACATGGTTTCGCTAATGCTTGGAGCGGGAATTTTCCCATCTCGCATCGCTTGTAATAAGGCCAAACCGTTCATTTCTTTTGGATTCATTCTGCTTTTCCTGTGATTATTCTTTAGCTGTTTCGATTTTATTTAAAAGTGAAACATCAATAATAGCAAGTGACATATTTTTTAATGAGATGTTGCCGAAGGTAATTGTTATCTTGGAGGGTTAAAAGTTATTTTGTTTAAAATAATTACTTTTAATCCGATATGTAGGATAAGAATTTGGCTGCGATCATTTGTTTGATCTGCTTAAAATACGTTATCAAAAGCATCTTGGAATGGCATAAAAAAACCCGCGATCAACGCGGGTTTTTAAATCAAGCGAATTGATTATTGTGCCGCTTTTTCAGCTTTGATTGAAGCAATCGCAGCGTCAACGCCTTCGATTGAATCAGCAGCTTTCTTGATACGCGCAAGTGCATCAACCAACACTTCATCCGCAGTTGCATAAGAAATACGCATGAAACCGCCTAGACCGAATGCATCGCCAGGAACAACGGCAACGCCAGTTTCTTCCAGTAACCAAGCAGAGAATTCTGTGCAAGATTTAAGACCTTTGGCACGAATCAACGGCTTGATGTTTGCGTATGCATAGAATGCGCCATCCGCAGGTAAGCAAGAAATACCATTGATGTCATTCAAGCCTTTCACAACCAAGTCATGACGACGTTTGAATGCTTCAATCATTGGCTCAAGTACATCTTGAGGACCATTCAATGCAGCTTCGGCAGCAACTTGTGAAATAGAAGTTGGGTTAGAAGTAGATTGTGACTGGATTTTTTTCATCGCACCGATCAGTTTAGCAGGGCCCGCTGCATAGCCAATACGCCAGCCAGTCATTGCATAGGCTTTAGACACACCGTTTAACACGATCGTACGGTCATACAGGTCTGGTGCAACAGTGGCGATGTTATAGAACTCATCTTCCCAACGAATCGGTTCATACATGTCATCAGACGCGATGAATACTTCAGGGTATTTACGCAGTACCTCAGCCAAAGCAAGAAGTTCTTCTTTGGTGTAGATCATGCCAGTCGGGTTAGAGGGACTGTTCAATACCACTAAACGTGTTTTGTCGGTGATGGCAGCTTCTAGTTGTTCAGGTGTGATTTTGAAACGCTGTTCTTCACCACATTTCACAATCACAGGTACGCCTTCAGCGATGATCACCATATCCGGGTAGCTGACCCAGAAAGGTGCAGGAATGATAACTTCATCACCTTTGTTCAACAAAGCCAAAGACAGGTTAAAGAATGATTGTTTACCACCACAAGAAACCAGAATCTGGTTTGCTGCGTAGTCTAGGTTATTGTCACGTTTCAATTTAGCAATAATGGCTTTTTTAAGACCTGGCGTACCGTCAACAGCGGTGTATTTGGTGAAACCGTTGTTAATCGCTGCAATTGCTGCATCTTTGATGTGTTGCGGTGTATCAAAATCTGGCTCACCTGCGCCCAAACCAATAACATTATGACCTGCAGCTTTTAATTCAGCAGCTTTGTTGGTCACAGCAAGCGTTGGGGACGGTTTGATGGCATTTACACGATCAGAGAGACGTACGTCCACGGCAGTATTCCTTCTTATAGGGATTAAAAAATAAAAAGCACATTATCTTAGCTTAAAATGCGAGGCATGGGGCAAAAGAATTTGGAAAACTTTGAGGAAAAAATGGTGTACTTGCAGAGCTTTATCTTGAACTCCGATGCCAAGGGACAACAGTTAAAAGGCTTGAGTTATCAAGTAAACCCCCATAAGCCAGTCAATATAAACTAAAAATGGCCACTTTATAGTGACCATTTTGTGGTGTTGTCTTGGTACTTATTTATTAAAGCGTGACAGATCTTCATCCGGACGCGCGGTTAAGATTTCAACCCCTGTTTTAGTGACGAGCAGGGTATGTTCATACTGTGCTGACAATGAATGGTCTTTGGTGACCACCGTCCATTTATCACCCAGTAATTTGGTTTTCCAGTCGCCACCATTCACCATAGGCTCAATGGTAAAAGTCATGCCTTCTTCTAAAATCATCCCGGTATCTGGCTGGCCGTAATGCAATACTTGCGGTTCGTCATGGAAAGTCGTGCCAATTCCATGACCACAATATTCACGTACCACACCAAAACGTTCAGATTCGACATATTTTTGAATCACGTGGCCAATATCACCAATGGTTGACCCTGGTTTTACAGTTTCAATACCCCGGTACATGGCTTCTTGTGCTACTTTACATAGACGGTTAGCAAGAATAGACGTTTCACCACCGACGATGTACATCATGTTGGTATCGCCATGATAGCCATCTTTAATCACAGTGACATCGATATTCAGAATGTCACCTTTTTTCAATTTTTTGCTATCCGATGGAATGCCGTGACACACCACATGATTCACAGAAGTGCAAATCACATGCTGGAAAGCAGGCCGACCTGGTGCTGCACCATAACCTAAGCAGGCTGGAATGGCTTGTTGTTGGTTAACAATATAGTCATGACAAATCGTATCAAGTTCTAGCGTAGTAACACCTGGAACAATATGCGGTTTGATCATATCCAATACTTCTGCCGCCAGTCGCCCTGCCACACGCATTTTTTCAATTTCGTCAGGGGTTTTGATAAGTCGACGTGGCGCTTGGTAAGTGTTGTTCATGATCTCTAAAAACTTTTGGAAATTTGTGTGTGACTATGGTATAAATAGCCGCCCATTTTATCAAATGCTTTTTCGTGAATAAATTTCACGGGCTTTGTGCGATGGGACAAAAAATCCGCACATATATCGACACATTACTCTGGGTGCTTCTAGGGATTGTTGTCACTTTATATGTGAGTTGCGTTGTCAGCTAAAATTTCGTCATGCGAGGCATGAAACGATGGTAATGGTATTCCCTTATCGAGTTTCATAACGAAGTATGAGGGGATTTTAGCTACAACCCTTCGGGACAGGGACGTTTTTTGACGCTACTGCGTTATGAATAGTTTATTTAGAATGTTAAATCTCACTATTCATGCCTTGTATCGCTAAAAAATGTCCTCTGTCGCAACCACTGATAAAATGACAGCAATCCCTTGGGTGGAGAATGCGGGTATATGGAGGCCTAACCCAAACTTTAAGGTAAAGAAAATGGCAGATTACAACGTAGGCATGCGCGACCTTCTACAAGCAGGCGCACACTTTGGTCACCAAACACGTTTTTGGAACCCAAAAATGCGCGATTACATCTTTGGTGCGCGTAACAAAATTCACATCATCAACCTTGAGCACACTGTTCCTGCGTTAAATGATGCTTTGAACTTTGCTAACAACTTGGCGAGCAAAAAGAACAAAGTTTTGTTTGTTGGTACTAAGCGCGCAGCTTCTGCAATCATCCGTGAACAAGCGCAACGTGCTGGTCAACCATATGTTGATCACCGCTGGTTAGGTGGTATGTTGACGAACTGGAAAACACTTCGCCAATCTATCAATCGTCTAAAAGACCTTCAAACTCAATCTCAAGACGGTACTTTCCTTAAGCTAACTAAACGTGAAGCTTTAGAACGTACTCGTGAGATGGAAAAACTTGAACGCGGTCTTGGCGGCGTGAAAAACATGGGTGGTTTACCTGACGCATTATTCGTAATCGACGTTGATCACGAAGCAATTGCAATCAAAGAAGCAAAGAACCTTGGTATTCCTGTAATCGGTATCGTTGATACAAACTCTAACCCAGACAACGTAGATTACGTTATTCCGGGTAACGATGATGCGATCCGTGCAGTAACACTGTATGCTTCTGCTATGGCTGATGCGATTCTTGCTGGTAAAGAATATGCTCAATCACAAGCGAATGCACAAGCTAAAGCAGAAGAAGCTCCAGCTTCTGAGGCTTAATGCGTTTGACGCAAGCTTGTCATTTTTGCGACATGTGATGGTGGCAAAGTAAGCGTTATGTATGCAGGCGGCCCATGAGAACTCCTCTGGGCCGTTTCTGTTCTAAAAAGAATTCATTTTCTACCGAATTTAGGAGATAAACATGACTGCAGTTACAGCAAGCATGGTTAAAGAATTGCGCGATCGTACTGGTCTTGCAATGATGGAATGTAAAAAAGCTTTGACAGAGGCGGGCGGCGACGTTGAATTAGCGATCGATAACCTACGTAAATCTGGTCAAGCGAAAGCTGCTAAAAAAGCGGGTAACATCGCTGCTGATGGCGCGATCACGATTGCTCAAGAAGGCAACAAAGCACTTCTTTTAGAAGTAAACTGCCAGACTGACTTCGTTGCAAAAGATGAAAACTTTGCTGGTTTCTCTGCGAAAGTTGCGGCTGCTGCACTTGCTGCAAACGTAACTGATCCTGCTCAAATCGCTGAATTGAAACTAGAAGATGGTGCAACTGTAGAAGAAGCGCGTATCGCTCTTGTTCAAAAAATCGGTGAAAACATCCAAGTACGTCGTGCGAAAATTGTTGAAGGTGCTAACCTTGCAGTTTACAAACACGGTCTTCGTATCGGTGTTGTTGTTTCTTATACTGGTGATGAAGCAACTGGTAAAGGCTTGGCAATGCACGTTGCTGCGTTCAACCCAGTCGCTGTAAATGCTGAAGGTGTTTCTGCTGAGCTTATCGCGAAAGAGAAAGAAATTGCTGAAGCGAAAGCACTTGAATCTGGCAAGCCAGCAAACATCGTTGAGAAGATGGTTGTGGGTTCTGTTGAGAAATACTTGAACGAAGTTGTTCTTGAGCGTCAAATGTACGTAATCGACAACGACAAGAAAGTTGCTGACGTTCTTAAAGCAACAGGTACTACTGTAGCTGAATTCGTTCGTTTCGAAGTTGGTGAAGGTATCGAGAAGAAAGCTGAAATGAGTTTCGCAGAAGAAGTTGCTGCTGCTCAGGCTGCTGCTCAATAATTCGGTAACGAATTATAAAGAAGCTCCACTTTGTGGGGCTTTTTTTATATCTGCATAAAAATACAATAAGTCGAAAGCGGTAGTTTTTCTTGGAAAATGCGAGTTTGCTTAGAAAGTACGCGTGATAAAATCAACGAAATTTAAAGAATTGAAAATCATTAATAGCGCATATAAAACCGACATGGGTATTGGGGCGATGATTGCTTATTGATTGCTGTATATCTGTGTTGATACCTAGCAAAACCAGTTTGAGTGGAGCTCCTTAACACAAAGTCAGCCAAGTCGCCACACCGACACTCATTTTGAAGCTATGTCTCAAGATGATCTCAATAAAATTTAGACTGCTTTTCAACATCATCAGGGTGCTATTGGGGTTCGATCTTATCGAACAATGATTGCAACGTTAGGTGATGATCATAAAGGATCACGCTATTAAGAGTTCATGCTTGAATGATCAAATTGTATTGGTGACATATAATATCGATTCCGCACCCGGCATTGGTTCGATTCAAAAAGATGATATTGTCGAATTTTATAGTGAATATAAATAGCGAGAAGGGGGATGTGGCGCACTGGATGCATCATGATTGTGCCCGAAAACATGTGTATGGCCGGTTAAAACATCAAGGAAGAACCTATCAAGAAGGTTCTTCTCATTAGAAAAAATGAAGAATGCTGCTAAATGCTCTTCATGTCTCGTATCTGGCGACTTTTCCAGGAAGGTGCTACTTTAGCTAAATAAGCATCCATGCACCAAATCGGGCCAATAAGAAGGAATTGAAGGTCTTTAAAGAAAGATGGCTTTTTGCCTTCCACTTTGTGGCCATAAAACTGACCAATCCAGGCAAAAACAAATAGGCCAATATAAAAACCGGCACCGACTGGCAGAATCCAGATTAGCCAGGCCATGATCAATGTTAAAGCAGCCATTGCAACTGCCAAAACAATATCTAGTCGGGCATAGAAAATAAAAGCCAGAGCCAGCAGAAGGGCGGTCAGTAAAGCACTAAAGTGCGCAATAATGCCAATAATCGAAAAATAGATAGTCGGTACGCAGACCCAGTGAATCAGCTTATTGGTTTTGTTTTGATGACTGTCACTATATTCATCCAGCCATTCAGATATTGTTTTCATTATTCGCTCCATTCCATGAATACGTTGTGCTTGCCTGAAAATATAAAGCAGAATCTAGGTTTGGTCAAAAGTTAATCGTGCCAGAACGTGAATTTTATTTGGCGAATTTGCAACATTCAAGCTGTAATGGACAGGTAGCCGGAGATAAGAGGAACTATAGATTGATTGTCATTTTTCTATAACTTGAAGTTAATAAAAAAGCCACATTACTGTGGCTTTTGGTTAAATATATTGCAAGTTAAATCTTAAGAATTTGGACCAGCGACACGCTCAATACTGACATTGCCAACACCGGCATTGGTAATGCCGAGTTTCTTCGCTGCGCCATAAGATAAATCGACGACACGGTTACCATGGAATGGGCCGCGGTCATTGACTTTAACCACTACGCTTTTACCATTATTTCTATTGGTCACACGAATATAACAGTTCAATGGCAGGCTACGATGAGCAGCAGTCATTGCATTCATGTCAAAGGTTTCACCGCTTGCAGTTTTACGGCCGTGGAACTGGCGACCATACCAAGAGGCTGTACCTGTCTGACTGAACTTGCGTACAGTATTAGAAGCCACGGTATTCAGTTTTTCAATCACTGAAGGCTCTTCTGCAGGAATTTCAATTTTCGCTGCAATGGTTTCACGGCGAACTTTATCGCCAGAACGCTCAGTGATTGAAAGGCTGTTCAAATTGGTGAAATTTGAATTGAAGCTTTGAGCTTCTTTATTTAATACACGCGTTGCAAGGCGCGAATTGTCATTTTCGTGATTAAACGAAGATGACGGAACCATATCTGCCTGCGATTGCGTCAGTGTGACTATCGTGGCAATAGCCATAAAATACTTCAAAATTGAAGAATGCATCGAATCAACTCCTAACAGCATATCGCATGGATTTGTTCATAAGTAACTGAAAAACCATGTAAACACGCCTGATATTTAACTTATGCAACTACATTTAACGAAATGGATAATATTCATGCCTGCAATATCCTGTCTAGTATTTAATTAAAATAGTTTAAAAAAGAACTTAAAATAAACAATGAGTGATTAAAATATGATCAATATTGTAACACAATATTAAAATTGATCAATATTTGCTCATAATCACTCATAAAAATGTTGACTTTAATAATTTGTATTAAATTCTCATGTTAACGGCTAGTAATTTCTGTACCTAATAACCACAATGCAGTGGCATACATTCGGCTGCGATTATAAGTAGTAATCACTTGAAAATTTGGATAAGTAATATAGTAAATATGCCCATAATTTTCTTGTAATTGAATTACATTGACCAAGTCTAGATCGTCAATTTGAACAATAGGATTCATTGGGCTAATCCCTTGTGTTTTTAACAAACCATATGGGCTAGGTTGAGTCAGATCTTTGGCAATTACCGCATCCGGGTTCGAGCCACTATAACGGGCCGGAAAAGCAATCGGTTGATTACGCTGCCAGCCATGCTGGGCTAAATAGTTGGCAATCGAGCCAATCGCATCTACTGCTGAATTACGCAGGTCAATATGTCCGTTACCATCGTAGTCCACGCCGAATTTTGGAATATTACTTGGCATGAATTGTGGATAACCGACCGCACCTGCATAAGAGCCGACGATAGAAGAAGCTGAAACGCCATCTTTATAAGACCAGGCAATTAATGCCGCCAGTTCATCTTGAAAATACTGGGCACGACGCTCATAACCAAAACCTAAGGTGGCCAGCGCATCACGGGTGACAAAAGAACCCTTATTGGTTCCAAAGCCGGTTTCTACCCCTAAAATTCCGAGAATGATTGACTGTGGTACACCAAACTGCTGTTCAGCGCGATTCAGCGTTTCCGCATATTGCTGTTTAAAGCGCACACCGCGTTGAATGGTCGACTCAGCCAGAAAGTTGGTTTTATAAGAATACCAAGGCTTGCTTTCACCTGGACGATTCATAATATTGATGATATTGGGCAGGTTACGCGCCCCGTTCATGGCTGAATCGACTTGCTGGGCACTCAGCCCATAATTTTGCATGGCAGTCTGTTTAAAACTGGCATAAGAGGGATGAGATTGGAAATCGTTGGCCAGACTGAAACTGCTGAGACCTAATGCGGTCAATGCGATTGAAAGCTGTTTAAATTTTTTATAAAAATTCGATTTCAACATCTTGGTACGATTTCCAATTTTTGATAAGTTGCGGGCAATGTTATTTGAATCATGCCATGAAAAAGATTGAGAAATTTTTTCAATCATGAGGCTGTAAAAACCAGATTAAAGATAACATTCGGATGATTAAGAGACCTAGATGCATATACAAAAATAGTGAAAGACTGGTTGTTTTTGCGTCAGTTTGCCTTGTGGAGCTGCTTATCTGTAACAAGCTATTTCATTGAACATAAAAAAGCCTGACCGAAGTCAGGCTAATTTCAAAAAATCACTCTTAGATGATTCTATGCAGACCTATTCTGTATAGAACAAGGTGTCATGATATTCAGCCATGGCGCGAAGCTCATCCTTGTTCAGATTGAGAATGATTTTATCTGCAGCCATATTGATGGCCTTAATCACAGCAGAAGCACCAATATCTGCTGCCTTGCGTTTGATCATGCCGAGATCTAAGGTTTTATTAAAATCGACCATAAAGTGACGTACCGTCGCTTCACCAAACTGCTTATACAGGTTGCTAAACATTTGTTTGTCGATACTCTGACCGGCTCTTAGTTCCGCATAATGATGTTTTAAATTGGTCACCAGATTGGCATCCAGCGACTCACCAATACGGATTTGTCCTTCAGGGTCTTTAAACAGACTACGTTCAGAGAAAGCAATAGATTGCTTCACCACATCATTCGGCGCTTTGCTCAATAACTGTTTCAGCAATACCGCCACAGTTGACTTGATATAGCCCGCCAGTTTTTCCGCAGTATCGCGCTTATCACTTGCAGGAAAACGACGCACCAGTTCCGTGAGAATCGCATCAATAATTTCATCATTAATCATCAATGCGGTTTTATCACGAAGTGGGTAAAGCGGCTCATTTGAATTTTTATTTTGTTGTGCAGTCTGAATTGTATTTAAAAGCTCTGCAGAAGGAATAAAACCAAAAAATGGCATTGTTAAACCTCAATGTTTTTATTGTCGCGCTAATCGAATAGGGCGAGGCATCCATGTTAAATCCGATACACGGCAAGGGTTAATATCCAATCCACCGCGGCGTGTATAGGTTGCGTAGACCATCAGCTTTTCCGGTTTCAGTTGTTGCCAGAGATCGGCAAACATCTGCTCCACGCATTGTTCGTGAAAACCGTTATGCTGACGATAAGAAATAATATAAGCCAAAATACTCTTATAACAAGGTTTTTTGCCCTGATAGCGTATAAATACTGTACCCCAATCCGGTTGTCCAGTGACTGGGCAGTTACTTCTTAATAAATGTGAATACAGCTGGATTTCGACTTCTTCGGTATGGTTCGCATCCAGAGCCAAAAGACTCGCATCAGGATGATTTTCCAGACGTTCCGGAATTAGTTCATCAATGCAGATGCCTTCAGGCTTGGCAACTTCCAAGTCATCAACCTGAAATAAATCTAACGTAATCTCTGCACCAGCCGCAGCAGATAAATCTTTTTCCACCGTGGCGATAAAGTCAGCTTGAGATTCAAATTTGGCAAAATTCAAACTATTAAAGTAGAGCTTGAGTGATTTGGATTCAATCAGATTCGGCGAAGAAGCAGGCAGGCTGATCCGTCCAATTGCGACTTGCGGCACACCGGCTGAATTTAACCAGGAAATTTCAAAAACATGCCACCAGTCGGTGCCTTGCTGAATCGCTTCAACATGTGCGTATTGTTCACGGGCAGGCGCGCGCGAAATTGGAAACAGAACATCCGGCTGATATTCTGTCGGGTAATTGGTGTCTTTACCAAGGAGAGATTGTTCTACACTCATTATTCACGCATTCCTGAACCACGGGAGAGTAAATGATAGGCCAATGCATAGAGCAGGCCGCAACATAAGGTGACCACTGCAAGTGAAACAGTTACATTGACATCGCTATGTCCTAAAATGCCATAGCGGAAGGCATTGACCATATACACCACAGGGTTGATCAAAGATAAATTTTGCCAGAATGGACTTAAGGCAGAAATTGCATAAAACACACCGCCTAAATAAGTCAGTGGCGTTAAAACAAAGGTCGGGATAATCGAAATATCATCAAAAGATTTGGCATAGACGGCATTGATAAAACCACCCAGAGAAAACAGCAGGGAGGTAATCAATACGGTATAAATCGTCACAAACCAGTTGGTAATGTATAGATCCGCAAAAAACAAACTTACGGCACTAACAATAATCGCCACCAGTACTCCACGAATCACACCGCCCAGCACATGTCCCCAAAGAATGGCATGCATCGGTACCGGACTCATGACCAGCTCTTCAATACTCTTTTGAAATTTTGAACTGAAAAAACTGGAAGAGACGTTGGCATAGCTGTTGGTAATCACGGCCATCATGATCAGACCGGGCACAATGAACTCCATATAGCTATAGCCGCCCATGTCTCCAATCCGCGAACCGATCAGATTGCCGAAAATCACGAAATACAAGCTCATGGTGATGGCAGGTGGTAACAAGGTTTGCGGCCAGATCCGCATAAAACGGCGGACTTCTTTATATACAATGGTATATAAAGCTACGCTGAGTTGATTAATGTTCATTGCGCAGCTCCATCCAGATTTTTTTCGACCATTTTGACAAAAAGCTCTTCCAGACGATTGGATTTGTTACGCATACTGCGTACCTGAATATTCTGTGATTCCAATAGCTGGAACAGATCATTCATGCTATGTGCCTTGTCCATGGTAATTTCTAAGGTCATCGGGTCGATTAAATTAAAACGTACCCCGATAATCTCCAGATGCAAAGGTTCAATCGGTGCTGCAAGATCAAAAATAAAGGATTCTTCATTCAGCTGACTTAGGAAGCTCTTCATGCTGGTGTCTTCTTTAATCACACCACGATCGATAATCGCAATGCGGCGACACAGCATTTCGGCTTCTTCTAAATAGTGGGTGGTGAGAATGATGGATGTCCCTTGCTCATTCATCTCGTTCAAAAACTCCCACATTGAACGACGTAATTCGATGTCGACACCCGCAGTTGGCTCATCCAGAATCAAAAGTTTCGGTTCATGCATCATGGCACGTGCAATCATCAAGCGACGTTTCATACCGCCCGACAGCATACGCGCCTGCGTTGCACGTTTTTCCCATAGGCCCAGCTTGGTCAGATAGAGTTCAGCCCGTTGCTGTGCAATTTTTTTAGGAATCCCGTAATAGCCGGCTTGCGTCACCAGAATGTCGAAAGTTTTTTCAAACTGGGCGAAGTTAAATTCCTGAGGAACCACACCTAAACACTGTTTGGCTTGGGAGGGGTGGGTATCCAGGTTGTGACCGAAAATTTCGACTATGCCGGCGGTTTTTTTTGTTAATGAACTGATAATACCGATGGTGGTGGATTTTCCGGCGCCATTTGGCCCCAGAAGTGCATAAAACTCACCTTCTGGTACATTTAAGTTGATTCCTTTTAATGCCTGAAAGCCATTGCGATAGGTCTTTGACACATCTCTTAAGATCAGTGCATCAGTCATGAATATCTCAAATGGTGAAAAGTTGAGATATTGTGAGTGATCTTGGAAAATAAGCCAAGTGATTCACATGGAATTCTGTGTTGCTGTTTTGGAACATTGTATAAAGTCTAAGCATAAAATGACGAAGTTATAGATAGTTGCTTTACCTTATGATTTTTTTTGTTATGATGTGCATCGCGCGCTCATAGCTCAACTGGATAGAGTACAGGTCTCCGAAGCCTGTGGCGTGGGTTCGAGTCCCGCTGAGCGCACCATTTTCCCTTCCTGTGAAGTCCTAATTCATCCCAAAAATATTGATAATAAAGGGTTTTGGCTTTAGTATTGTTATATGATGTCCAATGGTATCCTAGATCTACCGTAATTTTTAACGGTACTTTTTGCGGTACATGTTAATTTACTCTAAAAATATACCGTTAAAAATGGCTAAAACTGTTCTACCGCTTACTGATACGAAGATAAAATCAGCAATATCGCAACAAAAAAAGGTATTGGAAAAAAATATTAAACTTTCTGATGGAGATGGTCTTTATCTTTTATTGGATAAAAAAGGTGGTACATATTGGCGATTTGATTATGTAAGACCAATTTCTAAAAAAAGATCAACGATGGCCTTGGGGGTTTATCCTGAAGTCACTCTTGCAGATGCCAGAGTGAAGCGAGCAGAATTTAGGAAATTAATTGCCCAGAATATTGATCCTGGTGAAATAAAAATTAAGGAAAAGGAACAAGCCTTATTTGTTGCAGATAATACCTTTAAATTTATTGCAGAAGAGTTCAGAAAAACTGAAGAGCTCGAACCAAGCACGCAAAAACGAAATGCATTTGTTTGGGAGAAACTTTATTTATCGATTGGAGATTATCCAATTAGTGAAATTACTGCAGCACAAATTTTAGATGCTTGTAGACTTTATGAAAAACAAGGTAAAACTGACTCTGCTCGACGTATGCGTAGCAAAGCTTCACAGGTCTATCGCTATGCAATTGCTCTAGGGTTATGTCAATTCAATATAGCTGATCAAATTAGCGGTATATTGAAAACTGGCACTAAAACCCATAGAGCAGCAATAACAGATTCAGAAAATCTTGGTCAGCTTCTAACAAATATTGATGAGAATTTTGGGCGTGGAGAAATCACAGTAGATTATGCAGTTAAAATATTACCTCATGTTTTTGTTAGACCTGGAGAGCTTAGATCAGCTAAGTGGGCCGATATAGATTTTGAAAAAAGATTATGGTCATACACTCCTCCTAAAACCAAGAACCAAACGGCACTTCAGCATATTGTTCCTTTATCTAATCAAGTTTATGGCTTACTTAAGGAGTTATATCGAATCACTGGAAATAGTGAATACTGTTTTATATCCATGAGGAATTCTAACCAAATAATCAGTGATTCAACTATTAATAAGCGTCTTAAGCAATATGGATTTGAGAATGGTGAAACTACTGGTCATGGCTTTCGAGCGACGGCGCGAACGTTGTTAGATGAAGTACTGAAATTTCCAATTGAGAGGATTGAACAGCAGCTTGCGCATCAGGTTCGTGATATGCATGGTAGAGCTTATAACCGAACAAAATATCTGGAAGAGCGTATAGTGATGATGCAAGCTTGGTCAGATTATTTGGATAAATTGAAAACTTAATAATGAAAATTATATTGATGAGAAAGGAAAGGTTAAATATGAAGCCTTTCCTTTCTCATCAGCTGGATCACAATCAAGAACTGATGCGTAGTGATTCTATTTGGGCTGTGATCAAACGATCAGGTTATACAGGACGAATACCCAGACATAGTTTAGATTTATGTTCAATGCAGTGGTAAATGAATCTAATTTATTTAATTCAAAGGCATAGGTATGTCTACAACTTTCTAAGAATAAAACTTTTTCAATTACATATTACCGATATGAAGATGAATCTCTAATACTGTTTTGAGCTAAGTAGATCAATGTACTTTATCGTCTATAACAAATTCAAAAAAATTAGATATTCATTAAAACATTGAAGGATAAGTTTTATGAATGCATTTTTTAAATCGACCTTGCTGGCAGTTACAGCTGCTGCGGGTATGATGTTGACAGGATGTGGCTCAAGTCTAGAGCCGAATACGTTTACTGTAGAAATGAATGTTGAAGATACCAGTAACTGGTATTCGCAAAATGAAACAGCGACAGTGCTGAGCATCCGTTCCAATATTTCAGAACCCATTAATGTAACCAATGTTTTAATCAATAATGGTGAGTGCAGTTATGAAGGTTACCGTAGATCACTTGAGTACCCACAGCATTTTAAAATGGGGCTGCGCTTAAAACTGAAATTAATAGGCTGTGGCTACGATAATGTGGTACGAGTGGATGTTGAAACTGAAAATGGTACAGCAAGCTATAGCTTCCAATAATAATGCACACTACTGAGTTTTAATCGGCTCAGTTTAAGCTGAATCCAAATCTAAACCGTGTCCCGAAAGGGATGCGGTTTTTTTATGCCCGCAGCTTAGCTGTTAAGCGTTGCACTTCATCAATAGGAAATACCGAATGTCCTTAATTCACTGCCCCTACTGCCAGTCAACTAATGTTAGGCAGGTAGATTCAGGGAACACTCAATCAGACTATTTTAAACAAATTCAGCGAGCTATCTCACCTGCACATATGGCTTTTTGGGGTATGCGAATTGCCAAAAAGCTAGGAGCCCCACCGATCGCGGGTGCAGCTGTCGGTGTGGTCATTGGCGGTGTACTCATCGTGGTCAGTCAATTCTATTTTGAAAAATACTACGGGAATGCCACGCATTTTGTCTGTCAGGATTGCCAGCAGCAATTTGCCTGGGTCGAGGCAGACTAACAGGTGGTTAATAGCTTGAAATCCAACTAGATTGAAATTAAATTTTTAAAAAATTCTATTCATTCAATTATTTATAAGGAATAAAATCATGGCACATCAACTTGAACAAATGGCGTATGTTGGTGATACCCCTTGGCATGGTCTAGGGAATCAATTGACGCAACAACAACCGATTGAAGTCTGGGCGAAGCAGGCGGGTATGGATTGGCGCATTGAATCCTCTGATGTCAGCTACATGGCAAAGAATGAACGTGGTCAAAGTATCATCATGCCTTATGAAGAACAGCGAGTGCTGTATCGTTCTGATACACATGCACCCTTGTCAGTGGTCAGTCAGCGTTATCAGGAAGTTCAGCCTAAAGAAATTTTAGAGTTCTACCGGGATCTGACTGAGCAATCTGGCTTTGAGCTGGAAACCGCAGGCGTACTGAAAGGTGGGAAGAAGTTCTGGGCATTGGCACGTACCGGGCAAAGCACAGCACTCAAGGGCAAGGATGTCAGTAATGGCTATATTCTGCTGGCGACAGCCTGCGACGGTACACTGGCTACTACGGCACAGTTCACCAATATCCGGGTGGTATGCAATAACACCTTGGCAATTGCCTTACGCGGGCAGAGCAGTAGTGCAGGTGTGGTTAAAGTGCCACATAGTACTAAATTTGATGCCGATAAAGTCAAGCAGCAGTTGGGCATCTCAGTTCGTGCATGGGATGAACACATGTATGAAATGAAACAGCTGACTCAACGTAAGGTCACTCAAGGTGAAGCGGCTGCGTATTTTGATGCGGTGTTTAACAACACTAGCCTAAGCATTGCAGATCAGGAGGAGAACATCATTCAGTTCTATCGTAATGTCGCCAATCCAAATCCAGCTAAAGAAAAGTCTGAGCCGAATGGACGAGCTATGAGCAAAGCCATGAATATGTTTAATGGACAAGGACGTGGCGCAGAACTCAGCTCAGCGAAAGATACCGCCTACGGTTTACTGTGCAGTATTACAGAGTTTGCTGATCATGAACGTCGCGCCATGAGTACCGATCATCGTCTCGATTCTGCTTGGTTTGGTGCAGGTGCTGCTTTGAAACAGCGTGGACTTGATCAGGCCCTTAGACTAGCGGTTTAAGCTTTATTTAATCCACTGTAATTGAATTTTCTGCAAGTGGTCAGTCACATGACCCTTTAGCAATATCCAGTCAATGAACCCCCTTTGCCACATCTTCGGATGTGGCTTTTTTTATGCCGAAAATTTTACAGACCTCACTATTTATAAGGATTAAAGCATGAATCAGATTGCACTGATAAATATCCCTCAACGAACTCATTTCCCAATTCCGAATGAGATGAATGAATCAAATACAGTCGCTAAACGAACAACGACTGCCAAGCGTTTAGCCAATACCAAAAATATGGATTACCAGGAATGGCTGGAAGTACGTAAGCAAGGGATTGGCAGTAGTGATGCCGCAACCGCATGTGGATTGAATCCTTACATGTCGATGCTGGAACTGTGGATGATCAAGACCGGTCGAACTCAGCAAGATATAGATGATGACAGCTCAGGCGTTGCACCGCTGTATTGGGGTAAACAGCTAGAGCCATTGGTGGCTGAGTACTACAGTCTGCACACCAATAATAAAGTGAGACGAGTGAATGCCGTGCTTCAGCATCCTGATCCAGACAAAGCCTTTATGTTGGCCAACTTGGATTATGCCGTGGTGGGGAGTGATGAAGTCCAGATCCTGGAGTGTAAGACTGCCGGAGAGCATGGTGCCAGACTATGGCGAGATGGTGTGCCTTTATACGTACTGTGTCAGGTACAGCACCAACTTGCAGTGACAGGTAAGCAGGCAGCGCATGTTTGTGTTCTGATCTGTGGGCATGAAACCAAGATATTTAAGGTGACACGGTCTGAATCAGTGATTGAACACATCGTTAAGGCAGAACGTTATTTCTGGGAGTGTATTGAAAAGGATACTCCGCCATCTGTGGATGCCAGTGAATCCGCAGCTAAAGCCATCCTGCAACTGTATCCAGCGCATATCCCACTGATAGTTGAAGATCTCTCACAAAATGAAAATGCCAATTTGATGTTCGATAAGCTCATTAAAATGAAAGAAGAGATTCAGCATAAGCAGGAACGCTTTGATCAGCTGAAGCATCAAATCCAAATGCTGATGAAAGATGCTGAACGAGCCACCTTTGCCAATGGCTCAGTGGTCTGGAAGAAAGCCAAGGACTCCATCAGTCTGAATACCAAAGTATTGCTTCAGCATCAGCCTGATCTGATTCAGCAATATCCATTAGAAAGGCAGGGTAGTCGTCGATTCAACATCTATACCGACTAAGCCTGTTTCAGTCCATTCAAATACCGATGCGCAAAAACCGCTCCCCGCCCTCCATTCGCTAGGAATAGAGGGTAATAGGGTCGCGACTTTTATAGCGAGCTATATACATATTTATTGAATCAGGTGATCTACATAAAGGTGGATGATCTGTAAAAAATCAAGTTGAGGAAAATAGAATGATTAAAGGTTTAGCGATTACACCACCGGCTCTTGGACGTATCAGTATTGGCCGTATGGTAGAAAAGAATGGCAAACGTCTACCTGAAAAAGATGATCAGTTCACCATTACTTCCCAGATTCAAAGTAAAGAGAGTGGTTGGATAAAACATCCATTAGATGAACAACTTCGGGCGCAGGCACCCAATCAAAAACTTAGAACCATTCCAGTTAGAATGATCTTTAATGATCCTGATTTAAACTTACGTGCGGAGTACAGCCTGTTTGACCGACAAACAGGACGGCCAGTGTGTGTAGGGAATGGTGAAACCTGCCAGCGTTTAACCAATCAAGGGGTGGAACAGCATCCCTGTCCATCACCAGATTTATGTCCTCTGGCTCAAGGAGGGAACTGCAAGCCCTATGGTCGCTTGCATGTGAATTTGGATGACTCGGATGAGTTTGGAGCCTTTATCTTTAGAACCACTGGCTTTAACAGTATTCGGACTTTGGCAGCACGATTGAGTTACTACAGTGCAGCTTCAGGAGGCTTACTGTCGTGCCTCCCATTGCAACTCACTTTAAGAGGGAAAAGCACCACACAAAGCTATCGCCAGCCGGTGTATTACGTGGATCTGACTTTACGGGAGGGCATTAGCCTGAATGATGCCATTACTCAAGCCAAGCAAATTGATGAACAGAGCAAGCAGGCCGGATTCTATCAAGAGGCTGTAGATCATATCGCCAGACGAGGTTTTGCCAATGCAAGGTTTGAAACGGATATAGAGGAAGGGTTAGATGTACTGGAGGAGTATTTTCCTGAACAAGAGCAGAACCTGACGGTAGAGCAACAAGCCTCATCTGAAGGGTTTGTGCAGGATATTCAGCAGGGGTTGAAGCAGAGTGTGAGGGTGGTGAATTAATATGGTTGAATTACAGAATCGATAAACTTGGGAGCTTCGGCTCCCTTTATTTTTTATATCTGCCTGAGGCTTAATGAATGAGTGGATAATCAGGTCTAATTGTTGATTTATCTTGTATTTGAATATTAACTTATAGGTTAATATTCGTTTTAACTTTGATTCTTATTTTTTTTACAGGATTTGTAAATGACCAGTATCCAACAACGCGCAGCACTGCAACGCCAAATCTGGCAGATCGCCAACGATGTCCGTGGCGCAGTTGATGGCTGGGACTTTAAACAATATGTCTTGGGAACGTTGTTTTATCGCTTTATTAGTGAAAATTTTGCTAGTTATATCGAAGGCGGTGACGACAGCATCAAATACGCCGAACTTTCTGACCAAATCATTACTACAGATATTAAAGACGATGCGATTAAAACCAAGGGTTACTTTATTTACCCGAGCCAATTGTTCGTCAATATTGCCAAAAATGCAAATAACAACGAGAGTCTAAATACTGACTTAGCTGCCATCTTTGCAGCCATTGAAAGTTCAGCCAATGGCTATCCATCGGAGCAGGACATTAAAGGTCTATTTGCCGACTTTGATACCACTAGTAACCGTTTAGGCAATACCGTTAAGGATAAAAACATCCGTTTGGCTGCTGTGCTCAAGGGTGTGGCTGGACTGGATTTTGGCGACTTTAATGCCAGCCATATAGATCTGTTCGGCGATGCCTACGAGTTTCTCATCTCTAACTACGCCGCGAATGCGGGCAAATCAGGTGGTGAGTTTTTTACCCCGCAGCATGTGTCCAAGCTAATTGCACAGCTGGCTATGCATAAACAAACCAGCGTCAATAAAATTTATGACCCTGCTTGTGGTTCAGGCTCGTTGCTTTTGCAAGCCAAAAAGCACTTTGATGCACACATTATTGAAGATGGTTTTTTTGGACAAGAGATCAACCACACTACCTATAACTTAGCTCGCATGAACATGTTTTTACATAACATTAATTACGATAAGTTTAATATCCAACTGGGTGATACCTTACGTAATCCTCACTTTGGTGATGACAAACCTTTTGATGCGATTGTCTCCAACCCCCCATATTCGGTGAAGTGGATTGGTTTGGATGACCCAACCTTAATCAATGATGAACGCTTTGCTCCAGCAGGCGTGCTCGCTCCCAAATCTAAAGCCGACTTTGCCTTTGTGCTGCATGCCTTAAGTTATTTATCTGCTAAGGGGCGAGCGGCGATTGTGTGCTTTCCTGGTATTTTTTATCGAGGTGGTGCTGAGCAGAAAATTCGCCAGTATTTGGTAGATAACAATTATGTCGAAACGGTGATTTCACTTGCGCCTAATTTATTTTATGGCACAACCATTGCAGTGAATATTTTGGTACTGTCTAAACATAAAACAGATACTACAACCCAGTTTATTGATGCCAGCCAGTTATTCAAAAAAGAAATTAATAACAATATTCTTACTGATCAACACATCGAAAAAATCATGCAGATATTTGACAACAAAGCGAATATCGATCACTTTGCACAGTCAGTATATGTCGAGAAGGTGGTTGCCAATGACTACAACCTATCGGTTAGTAGTTACGTTGAAGCCAAAGACACGCATGAACAGGTAGATATTGCTCAGCTTAATGCCGAATTGAAAACCACCGTGGCAAGGATTGATCAGCTTCGTAAAGAGATTGATGTGATTGTGGTGGAGATTGAAGGTGAGGACGTAGCATGAGCAGTACGAATTTTATGGGCAAGCTGTTAGATGGCGTTGAAGTTGAATGGAAATCCATTTCAGACGTATTCCATCTAAAAAATGGCTATACGCCATCAAAATCTAGTAAGGAATATTGGACGGACGGTACTATCCCTTGGTTCAGGATGGATGACATTCGTGAGAACGGCCAAATACTAGGCGATTCGTTTCAGAAAGTTTCATCTAGTGCAGTAAAAGGTGGAAAATTATTTCCTGCCAATTCAATTATAATTTCAACATCTGCAACGATTGGTGAGCATGCCCTAATTACCGTTCCGCATTTGGCTAATCAAAGATTTACTTGTCTGTCTTTACAGTCATCCTACATTGATAGTTTTAATATTAAATTCATTTTTTACTATTTTTTTCTGTTGGCAGGTTGGTGCAAGAAAAACACAACAATGTCAAGCTTTGCCTCTGTAGATATGGATGGTTTTAGAAAATTCCAAATCCCCATCCTATGCCCAGAAAATCCAAAAAAATCACTTGAGATTCAAGCCGAAATTGTACGGATTTTGGATGCATTTACTGACATGACCTCCGAGTTGATCTCCGAGCTGACCTCTGAACTGACCATGAGAAAAAAACAATACAACTACTATCGAGATCAGTTGTTTAGTTTTGAAGACGATGAGATTGAGTGGAAGACGTTGGAGGAGGTTGCTAATTTTTCTAATGGGAAAGGGCATGAAAAAGACATTACAAAAGATGGTGAGTATATTGTTGTAAACTCAAAGTTTATATCTACAGATGGACAAGTTGCCAAATATTCAAACAAGCAAATCTGTCCACTTTTTATCAATGATATTTTATTAGTAATGAGCGACCTACCAAACGGTAAGGCACTTTCAAAAACTTTCATTGTTGATGTAGATGATAGATATACATTGAATCAGCGAATTGGTGGAATTAGTGTTAAAAACAAAAATGAATTGCTCCCAAAGTTTTTGTACTATTTCTTAAATCGTAATCCACAGTTAATAAAGTACGATAACGGTGTTGATCAAACAAATTTACGCAAAGACCAAATATTAGGCGTTCAAATTCCTATTCTGTCCCTCACTGAACAAAAACGTATTGTTTCTATTCTCGATAAATTCGATGTTTTAATTAACTCTATTAGCAAAGGCTTGCCTCGTGAAATTGAATTACGCCAAAAGCAGTACGAGTATTACCGTGATTTGCTGTTGAGTTTTCCTAAATCAGAAGAGATAGAGGCATAACATGAGCAAGACGCTAACGGAAATAGCTCAGCAGCTAAAAGATGTCCAAAAGAAAGTACAGCTGATCTATGCCTTTAATGGCACAGGTAAAACACGCCTTTCACGAGAGTTCAAGCAGCTGATTTCTACAAAAAGTGCAGATGGTGAAGAAACCGAGCTTTCACGTAATAAAATTTTGTACTACAACGCCTTTACCGAAGACTTATTCTATTGGGATAACGATTTAGAAGAAGATGCTGAACCAAAACTGAAAATTCAGCCAAACTCCTTTACGGACTGGATTTTAAGAGATCGGGGTCAAGATAGGAATATCATTGATAATTTTCAGCGTTATACGGATGACAAGCTTTCGCCAATCTTTATTGAGGAAGATAAAACAATAGATAGAGATGGAAGACGTGTTGTAACCAAGACCTTTCCTGAAGTGGTATTTTCGTTTGAACGCGGAACGGAACGAACAGGAAATGTGAAAATTTCCAAGGGTGAGGAAAGCAACTTCGTCTGGAGTGTTTTTTATACATTATTGGAGGAGGTAACTTCCATTTTGGATGAGCCTGATCCTTCGAAACGCGATGATAATCAGTTTGATAACTTAGAGTATGTGTTTATTGATGATCCTGTGAGTTCGTTGGATGATAATCATCTGATTGACCTAGCAGTCGATCTGGCGGTTTTAGTTAAGTCGAGCAAATCTAATATTAAATTTGTTATTACAACACACAGTCCACTCTTTTATAACGTTTTATGTAATGAGCTGAGCAACAAATCTTATGAAAAGCAACCCGATGAAACATATAAGCTAATATTTAACCCTAATAAAGAATTTAAGAAGCATAGATTAGAAAAGAAGGCTGATGGACTATTCCAGATAATAGAGCAGCCAACCGACTCACCATTTTCATATCATCTGTTGCTCTTATCTGAACTGCAGAGTGCCATTAAGAGTGGTCAAATTAGAAAGTACCACTTTAATTTTCTGAGGAACATATTGGAAAAAATGGCAACATTCTTGGGTTATAACTATTGGCCTGCTCTTTTACCTAAAACTGACGATGGGAAGCCTGATCCATTCGCAAATAGAATTCTCAATTTATCCAGTCATTCTGCCCATGCGGGTGAAGAAATCTCAGACATTGTAGATACAGACAAGGAAAAACTGGATGATTTAGTGGAATATTTGATTGAAACCTATGGTTTCAGAAAGCAGGAAGAACAACATGGTTGATAACATCAAGCCTATCGCAGAATCAAATAACTTCATCGTTTTGGATAAATATAGTAAGGAATGGCAAGCTACTGATAGTTACCAAAGTGAAGGCGATTTGGAGCGAGAGTTTATTCAGGACTTGGTCAATCAAGGCTATGAATACCTACCTGCTTTAAACAACTCTAAAGCCATGCTGGTGAATGTACGTGAGCAATTGCAAGTATTAAATAACACGCATTTCTCAGACGGCGAATGGTTACGCTTTGTTGAAACCTATTTGGATAGACCGAGCGACAATATTATTGATAAAACTCGCAAAATTCACGATGACTATATCCATGATTTTGTCTTTGACGATGGGCGTATTCAAAACATATATCTTTTAGATAAAAAGAACATTAGCCGTAATAAAGTGCAGGTGATTAAACAGTTTGAGCAAAAAGGCAGTCATGCCAACCGTTACGATGTCACCATTTTGGTCAATGGCTTGCCTTTGGTGCAGATTGAGCTAAAAAAACGCGGCATCGCCATTCGTGAAGCCTTTAATCAAGTGCACCGTTACAGCAAAGAAAGTTTTAATAGCGAAAACTCGCTCTATAAATATTTACAGCTGTTTGTCATTTCCAATGGAACAGATTGTCGCTACTTTGCCAATACGACGACACGTAATAAAAACAGCTTCGACTTCACCATGAACTGGGCCAAGGCCGATAATAGCCTAATCAAAGACCTGAAAGACTTCACGGCTACTTTTTTCCAAAAAAATACCTTGCTGAATGTGCTGCTGCATTACTCCGTATTTGATGTCAGCGATACCTTGTTGGTGATGCGTCCTTATCAGATTGCTGCTACCGAGCGCATCTTGTGGAAAATCAACAGCGCTTATCAGGCCAAAAACTGGAGCAATAGCGAAAGTGGTGGTTTTATTTGGCACACCACAGGTTCTGGTAAGACCTTGACCAGTTTTAAAGCGGCACGTTTAGCAACTGAGCTGGATTTTATTGAGAAGGTTTTTTTTGTGGTAGACCGTAAAGATCTTGACTATCAGACCATGAAAGAATACCAACGCTTTTCGCCCGATAGTGTCAATGGTTCAGATAGCACCGCAGGTTTAAAACGCAACTTGGATAAAGATGATAATAAAATCATTGTCACCACCATCCAAAAACTCAATAACCTGATGAAAAGTGATGCTGCCTTGCTCATTTATAACAAGCAAGTAGTATTTATTTTTGATGAATGTCATCGCAGCCAGTTTGGTGAAGCACAGAAAAATCTGAAGAAGAAGTTTAAAAAGTACTATCAGTTTGGCTTTACGGGTACGCCTATTTTTCCGCAAAATGCCCTGAGTGCTGAAACCACTGCCAGCGTATTTGGCCGTGAGTTGCATTCTTATGTCATCACCGATGCGATTCGTGATGAGAAAGTGCTGAAGTTTAAAGTGGACTACAACGATGTACGTCCACAGTTTAAAACCATCGAAACCGAACAGGACGAGAAAAAACTCAGTGCAGCGGAAAACAAACAAGCCTTATTGCATCCTGACCGTATTCGTGAGATTAGCCAGTACATCCTGAATAATTTCCGCCAGAAAACTCACCGCTTGCAAGCGAGTAGTAAGGGCTTTAATGCCATGTTTGCCGTCAGTAGTGTAGAAGCTGCCAAGCTGTATTATGAGTCACTCAACAACCTGCAAAAAAACAGTGACAAGCCCTTAAAGATTGCCACTATTTTTTCCTTTGCAGCCAATGAGGAGCAAGATGCCGTAGGCGATATTCAGGATGAAAGTTTTGATATCACAGCCATGAACAGCAGCGCAAAAGAGTTTTTAAATGCGGCAATTGCTGACTACAACACATTGTTTAAAACCAATTTTAGTGTTGATAGTAAGGGTTTTCAAAATTATTACCGTGATCTTGCCAAGCAAGTCAAAGCCAAAGAAATCGATTTGCTGATCGTGGTAGGGATGTTCCTGACCGGATTCGATGCCCCTACGCTGAACACCTTATTTGTAGATAAAAATCTGCGCTATCACGGTTTAATGCAGGCCTATTCGCGTACCAATCGTATTTATGATGCCACCAAAACATTCGGCAATATTGTTACTTTCCGTGATTTAGAGCAAGCGACCGTCGATGCGATTACCTTATTTGGTGATAAAAATACCAAGAATGTGGTACTAGAAAAAAGCTACAAGGAGTATATGGAAGGCTTCACCGATGTGGTGACTGGTGACGCACGGCGCGGCTTTGTGGACGTTGTGAAAGAATTGGAACAGCGCTTTCCTAACCCCGATGAAATTTTTAAAGAATCAGATAAAAAAGCCTTTACTAAATTATTTGGCGAATACTTGCGTGTAGAAAATGTGTTGCAAAACTACGATGAATACACCAGCCTAAAAGCCTTGCAAAGTGTGGATATGAATGACCTTACAGCAGTCGAAGCATTCAAGACCCAACATTACTTAAGCGATGAGGATCTGTCAGCCCTGCAAACCATTCAGATGCCAGCTGAACGAAGAATCCAAGATTACCGTTCCACTTATAATGATATTCGTGATTGGTTACGTCGGGAAAAATCGGCTGAACAAAAAGAAAAATCGACCATTGATTGGGATGATGTGGTCTTTGAAGTAGACTTGCTGAAATCACAAGAAATCAATCTGGATTACATTCTAGAGCTGATTTTTGAGAACAATAAAAAGGTAAAAGATAAGGCCACGTTAGTTGAGGATGTGCGCCGAGTGATCCGTGCTAACCTAGGCAACCGTGCCAAAGAAAGCCTGCTGGTCGATTTTATTAACCAAACAGACCTAGATCAGATTGGTGATAAGGCTAGCGTGATTGATACCTTCTTCACCTTTGCTCAAGCAGAACAACAGCGTGAAGTACAAGAATTGATAGGTGCCGAGAACCTGAATGAGGATGCGGCGAGACGCTATATTGCGACTTCGCTGAAACGGGAGTTTGCCAGTGATAATGGCACTGAGCTCAATGCTATTCTGCCTAAAATGAGCCCATTAAATCCACAATACCTAACCAAAAAGCAGAGCATTTTTCAAAAAATTGCAGCGTTCGTTGAAAAGTTTAAAGGTGTGGGTGGAAAGATTTAGTATGAAATAGCAAAGCATTGATTACGTGATTTTACGCGAGTTTTGTCATTTTGTTGAGCGTAAACATAGCGAGCGTTTTTATTAGATGAGGATGTAGCTCATGCTAGATTGATCTATCCACATGCAGCCAATAGTCAGTGCCATAAAGGGAAATTTTTAACCTACTTAGTCCTGGTGCAATACTTGACTGAATTAAGTCATCATAAATAACCTGAAAGCCGAAGCTTTCAGGTTTTAAACGATATATTTTAATCGTTTTCTGATGCCGAGATGAAATTGGGATTAGATATCATTTGAACCTTACGTTCAATTTTCAGCGTTAGTTGATTATTGTATCGAAGCCAAAAATCAGTACCCACCAAATGCGCTTTTAAGGCGGTCAAACGTTGCCCTGTATGCAGTTGATTGATATTGTAGAAATTGGTTTCCTGTTCTTGAAACAGTGGCGCAATACCAGCATTCATTGAAGGAAAGCTGCCTAATCCAATATTCTCGGCGGGTGTATCAATGAAGTGTGGCTCTAGGTCTTTGTAAAGTTGAGTTTCATTAGATTTAATCCAATCTGAGGAATCTTTTTTCACAAAGAAAATCAACCGAAGTGTGTGATTTAGATCAATATCAAACTCACGTTTGGATAGTACGCCAATAACACCGTTGTGCCTGGAATTACGCATAACCAGGGCGAATTCAAACATGAGGTGCGACAGTTTGAAAAGTCTTATGATAATCAACAAGCTGAGCAAATTTCTCTAATGGTGTAAGCCAATCTAACGCTTTTCTAGGACGAGTATTCAGTGACATGGCAACTTGATTTAAATAATGCTGATCTGCCTGATTTAAATCAATCCCTTTAGGTAAATATTGCCTAATTAAACCATTCATATTTTCGCATGTGCCTTTTTGCCAGGGTGAATGTGGGTCACAGAAATATACATCTATGCCTAAATCTTCTTCAAGTATTT
>NZ_VPCG01000018.1:0-63739 GCF_013418355.1 Acinetobacter sp. YH12151
CATCACAATATATGGCTAGATCATTGTCTTCATCCCATCCACAGATAGGGCATGTATAAGGGGATGATGCGACTCCTAGCTGATTATATTTTAATAAAATATCGTCACAAACCTCATAAAGTTCTGATATAGACTGACCAGACCAAGCTGAGCATCCATAGAACTGATTTTACGCAATCCTCAATCTGGTATATATAATGACTATGTATCTGTATTAAAGTCCTGACATTCCGATATAACTAAATATAAAGGATAAAAAAACCCGGCAGCACCGGGGTTTTTTTATTTAAATACAGGCACAATCAGCTATTACGTAGACTGCTTTCTTCTTCATCCAGCTCATCATCATAGACATAGGCCATGCAGCCCCAACCATCATATTCACCCTGAAATTCTGCAGCGATTTTGCTGAACCACTGTTCCAGATCCACAATATCCTCGTAGGTTGGTTCCATATAGACATAAATCGTGATAATCCATTCCAGGGTCGCGCTTTCTTCATCCTGAAACAGGCTGATTTTTTGTTCTTCCTTTAAGAGATACAAGGCACAACGATCTGCCTGCTCTTCATCACTAAACACCAGCGAAAATTCGATTTCATGTGCTTCTTGCAGGTCGTCGCCATCCTGATGCATTTGCCACAGTACATTGCCATTTTCATCGTCAGGGAATTGATTGTAATCACGTGACATAGAAGTATCCTTATTATGATGCTGTTTTATTCTGCATCTAAGATTAGCTGATTTTTAGACAATTATCGAGATCCGGACAAAAAATATTATCTTTTAACCATAAATAAACATATGATTTTTATAAATATAAAAATTATCTGTCAAATGGGTATTTCTTAAATATTTACAGCCTATCACGTCCGGGAATATCGATCTTTCGCTAAAACCCTATTCGTTATCAGCTACCATCAAGACTTAGTGCGCTTGATGCCTATCAAAACTATACGGTCTCTGGATGCCGGCCTTCTTGCTTCATGTGCACAACCAGTGCAGCAAACTTTAATTCCTCTAAACGTAAATCCAGATAGGATGACTGAATCGTGGCCTGACTCAGTTGCTGTCCGGTATAATTCAGCAGGACATAATCATCCCTTAAGGCTTGCAACATCTGTCCCAAATTTTCTCTGTTTAATTGAGCAAGATATAAATCTGCCTTGCTATTAAAGGCCAAACTAAAGATTTCAATGATACTTCTACGGCGGCCGTCATCGATATAATTACAACTGGCGATCTGCTGTGTTGCTATAGCCTGCTGAATTTTTTCACGTACATCGAGCAGATGCCGAGCCGCATCCGTTTCACTATATCCTGCGATCAGCTGTTGTAAAAGTTGCGGTACTGGCAGACATAAACCGTAATACTTGGCCTGGATTTTATGTTCCAGGGCATTCACTACGTCCTCTAAGTGCTGCTGTTGCTTGGCCTGTTGATAATAACCCGCTAAACTTTTTCTGGCCTGCTGTTCAACTTCGACTAAGGCTTTCGCTTGAAACTGGGCGAGATAGTCTTTCACGCTTTCAATATAAGCCTTGAGATCATCAATCATGATCGAAGCATCTAGTTTGGTCACTTCAACAAAATTTTCGGCCTGCAAAGTCCGGTTGATAATATATTGTTCGATATCATAGATATCCTGATATTTTTTATATTTATTCAGCGCAGTCGTTAAACTGCCATGCTGTACCCGCAGTTGGGTCACGTCATAATTCAGTTCATCGACTTGAGCGTCATAATCTGCCAGTCTGCTGCGTGAATGATCCAGATTTTCCTGTAAAAACCGGATATTGCTGCGTAATGAAGCCTGGATCTTCAAGCTCCAGAGCAAGGCACATAATAAAATACTCGCGAGAACGAAAAAAGCCATACTGAGCATTGTTCTGTCCTTTAACCCCGGGCATTGCCCTAAAACATCAAATTAAAAATTTATTATAAAGTACCGGTTGATTTTGCATCACTTCGGCCAGATAATCAAAGCCATTAATCGCCACTAAGTCGTTCATTCATTTTATTTTTCTATAATTTTTTATGTGCAAGTCATACATCATGAATTGATTTGCAGCTTAAATCAAAACGATCCTGAAACAGCTAACGGTATTTTTTATATCAAAGGATATAATTTAAAAGTTTAAAATTAATGACAGTAAAATTAAAAAACCAATAGAAATAAAGATATCAAGCTTATAAAAGCAGATAAAGACAATAAAAATTCCTAAACTCATCATCAAGATATGCAGCGAGCATTCACCGGTATGTTCTACATCGACAGAAGATTGGGCAATGCATAAGTATTAGATTTCAAATAAAAAACATGAAAAACCATTAATTTTCAGAGCATTGACTGAAATAAATTCTCACAATTTTTAATTTAAGCGGTTCAGTTTAAGGGCAAATACCATTTTGAATGATTACACAAAATAGAACTAATTTGACTGGATACCATCGTTTTTATGATCCAAATCAAAACGGGACTACGACTTCAATTTCAACCGGAACACCACTCAGCGGCTGGCTAAAAGCCAGATAATTGGCATGCAAAGCCATACGATTTAAAGGACTGCGCTGTGGTTCTGGATGATAGATTTTATCGCCAGTAATGGGATGATCCAGATACAGCATATGTACTCGCAACTGATGAGAACGGCCTGTGATGGGCGTGAGTAAAACCCGACTAATGTCTTGCTGGGGCAAATATTCTATTGCCTGATATAAGGTTTTGGCAGTTTTGCCCAGTTCATAATGCACCATCTGACGCGGACGGTTTTCCCAGTCGGTCATCAAAGGCACTTCGACGCTACCCTGACCTTCAAGTTTGCCTTGTACCAGTGCGACATAATTTTTATGCACGGTACGTGCCTGAAACATTTTACTCACCGCCACTTCTGCATCACGGTGTTTGGCAAACATCAAAATACCTGAAGTGGCCATATCCAGACGATGGGTGATTTTAGCCTGCGGATACTGGTCCAGAACCCGCAAATAAGCACTGTCATGATGTTCAGCTAAACGCCCGGGAACCGACAATAATCCGGCCGGCTTTTCAATCACCACCAGATCATCATCTTCATAAACAATATGCAACGGTTCTTGCGGTGGGCAATAGACAAAGTCGGGGTTGATGGGCATTTTAGGAATACAGCATCTGGAACAATGCGCGCAAAATAACAAGCTGTATTTAACCTGTCAATCACCGCGCATAGCCAGATAAATTAATCTGCCAGATAATAATCCACCGTCGAAACTACACGGACTTTCTTCAAATAGGGGGTATTGCTGTCGCGATCTTCGATACTAAACATGCCCTGATTGGCGGACTTGATTTTCCCCAGACTGCTTTTTGAATCTGCGGCAAATTTTTCTGCCACACTGCGGGCATTTTCGGTGGCTTGTTCAATCATCGCCGGCTTAATGTCATTCAACTTGGTAAATAAATATTCGGTTCTTTGTCCGGAATCATCTCCAGCAAAGGCAATGCCTTTTCTACCCAAAGCCACCAGACGGCTTTGTGCCTTGCGTACTGCATCGATGTTGTGGGTATAGACGGTAATGGTCTGACTGGCAGTATAGCGCAGTGCGACATTGGCATCACCGCCGTATTGCTGGGCGTATTTATCGGTAATACTCGGTGAAGCACTGGTGATCTCTTCGGCACTAAAACCTTCATTTTTTAGAAAGGTCTGAATTTCCTGGGTATTGTTTTGCATGGTATCGTACAACTGGGCCAGATCCTGACTGCCTGCGTTAAAACGGATCGGCCAGACTGCTACATCAGCTTTGACTTCGCGTTCCGACAAACCTTTGACCGACACAATACGTTCATACTGTTTGATTTTTAAGGCGCTATTGCCCAGAATCCAGCCAGCAAGCATCATCCCTAAAGCAATCAAGGCACCCAAAATCAGTGCCGGTTTGACTTGATTCATCTGCATCCACTCCTTTGAAATCCTGTTTTAATTGTTATTTAACTAGACTAATCCCAAGCTATTTTTTGTCATTAAAAAATGCAGTTCAGAATCGCGCTTAACTTTGTTTGATCAAATAGATTGCAATTAAAGGCGCCAGGTTAAACAGCAAAATTCCAATTTTATACAGCGCCATACCCGAATAATGAATCACATCGAAGCTGGCTTCAGACAGCCGGAACCATTTTCCGTGCACTTGTTTCATCCAGTTGCGGGCAAATACAAAAACCGTGAACCAGAGCATAAGAATGATGTAATTGATGAGCAAGGAAAATAGTAAAAAACGACACCAAATATCGAGATTCATCACGATTCCCCACCAGGCAGCTGATGCTTTAAAAATAACAGTTTTGATCTGGGAAAATGAGAACTGATTTGTATCTTGCTTGAATGAATATTTTTCTTAAGTTTTTGATTTATTGTTATTTTAATGATTTCTTATGTTGCATTGCCGGAGAATTTTTTAGGGTGTTGGGAAAACGTTTCATGGTTTACTTCAACTATCAATCTTTGTAAGACTTGATCTTATAGCCTATAAACTTATGGTCTATAGCGTCCTAAGCCGGATCGAGACCTTTTGGGTTCGTACTGCACTCGCGTTTTGCGCCGCTCGCAGCATGCTACTCTTTCCGATCCCATCACACCCTTGAGAGCTATATTAGGCAAAGATGGACGGGATTAATTTCCTATGTTTTTTTAATTTTTAGAATTTTTGAAAATTTATTTCATTATTAATCTAATTTAAGGGAAATAAACCCTATCCTTCAATTTTTACGCTTTTTTCTTCGATAAAAATGGACTTTATTGCAATTTATCTTCAAGACATGATGACTATTTATTAAAACAAAGCAGCCTGAATCCATTGTGCACTAAACCACCAGATACTGATCGCCGACATCCCGCAGAGCAGATTGGCCAGAACCTTATTGAGTCTCGTCAGTTGAGAATTATAGATTTTCAGATTTACCAAATATGCCATCACGCCGTAGAGCAAGCCAATCGCGCCCCCAAACAGGATCAGAATTAATGGCCATGCAGAATAAAAATGGGCTTTTTTATCTAATTTGCCTGATTCTGGTGCGTAGTCTCTGATTTCCATATGCGCTTGCCCTCTTTCCAATATGTGCACATGCACTATTTCAAGGCAGATATTTAGCTGTTATTAAATATTTGCCGTCTCAGACTTGGATTGAAGCAAGAAGCAGACCAATTTTAGTGTACAAAGAGCTGACGGGTATGCTGGTTAATATAGGCATTTAGCCCATCGCCATATCGGGCAAGCTGTTTCATGTTCTCGACATGCTGATAACCGGCACTACTATAGCTGTAAGTATAGACTTTCGAGGTTTTCTTAAATTGCACACGAATAAACTCGTTACCAATCTCGTAATTGGCGACACCTGAGTCGTGATTAAGATCAAGATAATGTTGCAATTCGGCAGCCTTAAATACGGTGAATCTAGGCTTTTAGAGGTGGTCCCACTTGTTTAAACAACTAAAAGCTTATTTATAAGTGATGTTCTGCTCTAGTTAAGCTACCTTATTTTGTTGTGGTAGCTGGTCATAGTAAAACTCATCTGGAGTCATTTTGTCCAGACTCGAATGAGGTCGTTTCAAATTATAAAATTAAAAATATGCACTCAATTGCTTTTTCGCATCGGTGACACTGCTATAAGCTTTGAGATACACCTCTTCATATTTAACGCTCCGCCATAATCGTTCAATCATCACATTATCGACCTATGAGCAGCGATGCTGCGCAAGATTACCGTCCATGCTGATTTGGATGTCATTTGATTTTAACACTTCAATAAACGCATCACTGGTAAATTGACTGCCTTGGTCTGTATTAAAGACTTCAGGTCGGCCATATTTTTCAATAGCTTCATTTAATGTTTCTATACAAAATGCAACCTCCATACTAATCGATACGCTATGAGCAAGCACCTTACGGCTGTGCCAATCAATCACAGCACATAAGTAGACGAAGCCTTTTGCCATAGGGATATATGTTATATCCGTTGCCCACACTTGATTACTCCGTTGAATATTCAATCCTTTGAGCAGATAAGGATATTTACGGTGAGCTTCATTGGCCTGACTTAGATTTGGTTTACGATATAACGCATTAATGCCCATTTTCTTCATTAAAGTACGTGTATGACGTCGTCCTATATGATGTCCTTGACGGTTCAATAAATCACGCATCATACGGCTACCTGCAAAAGGGTATTGCATATGTAATTCATCAATACAGCGCATCAGCTTCAGATCTGATGCACTCACAGGTTTTGGGCGATAGTAATAACAACCACGGGAGACTTTCAGTAGCTTAGCTTGCTTAGATACTGAAATCTGAAGTGAGTCGTCGATTAACTTCAGATTTCAGTAGCTTAGCTTGCTTAGATACTGAAATCTGAAGTGAGTCGTCGATTAACTTTTGTGGTTGAAGCGGCCCAGTTTCTTCAACACACCTTCTAAAAAATCAATTTCTAATGCCTGCTCACCGATTTTTGCATGTAGTTTTTTTAGATCAATGGGTGGTTCTGCTGGAGCTTTTGATTGATCGAAGGCTTGCGAGGAAGCCGAAATCAATTGATTTTTCCAGTCGATAATTTGGTTTTGATGAACATCAAATTCAGCACTCAATTCAGCAAGTGTTTTTTCTGCTTTAATTGCAGCAAGTGCTACCTTAGCTTTAAAGTCATTTGAATGATTTCTTCTTGGTCTACGTGCCATAAAATACTCCATATATCGATGTTTATAACATCATTTGGGGAGCAAAATATCACTTATAGGTGTTGTTCAAATTTACGGAGCCATCTCTTTTAGATGGAGATGATTTGGTTAATTTTCAATCAAAATCAAGGTTCAAAAAGATGTAAATTTACAAAAAAATATCCCACTCAATGATGGGATATTTTTTTCAATCTAATTGAATTAATTAGCAATTAGGATCAACGACATAACTTGTCTGGCTAAATTTTTGCCATGCTCCAGTAGCAGCGCCATCTACAACCAGAATAGAAATAAGTCCCCAATCCAGGAAAATACCTAATAAAGTTGTTGGATCAAATGTTTTCTGTGGAATAACGGTGTTGGTTTGACAGCCTTGCTTCTCTGCCTTAATCACATAGTTTTCTTTCTTTTTGAAAGTATAGACAGTATTACGCTGTCCCATATATTCTTCATTGACATATAACTTAGCCAATTCATCATTACTACGGATATTCACAGTTTGAGTTGAACCATTAAACATCGTGGCACAGCCTGAAGTAAATAAGATTGCACTGCCTAGTACTAAAGCTGCAAATTTTTCATTGTTTCACCCCGGAAATATCTAACCTTAATTTAAAAGTGGTTAGCTAATTTTTAAAGCAGACAAGCTATACCGTTTATATTTAAATTTCAAATAATTTTTTGAATTTATTAGGTTTTACTTTAAATTAATAAGTTTCTATACATATATGATTGGCTTTTTCACCCTGATCTTTTGATTGCTACCTAAAAGGTTATCTAATAAACAGCAAAAAGCCCTATCGAGTAATAGGGCTTTCGTTCAAAACAGAGGGTAACTGTTTGAGTTGTTTTGCTTAGGCATTCTTATTGTTAAATTGATTGCCTTGGCATTTGGTACACGGTGGTAAACGATCAGTACCAATTTCTAAGTAGGTGCGGTGTCCGCATTGAACACAAAAATAGAAGCCTGTTCCGGGTTTTTCGCCAGCAGTAACCATCTTTGTTCTCCATGGTTTTAGAAATGGTCTGTCTAGTATAACCCTCTGGTGATGAATGTCTATTGTCCATTTTTGTAAATGATGATGGCATTTGGGCGAAGGCAAATACTGCAAAAATCTACATGGTCTTATCGCCTTTTATGTTCGGTTCTAATTGCAATATCAGGTATTGATTCAGCAGGGCTAATTACAGTTTGTATTTTTGCTCTATCACTCAACCTTTCATTTAACATATAAGCAAATGATTTACCTAATTTTTTAGCTTCCATTTGTATTTCATAGAGCTCTTCTCCTGAAATTGGATTATCACTCATATCCACTATAGTAGAGAAATGATACGTTGCATCTTCTTCATTTTCTGAAGGGGCAATGACTTTATTAGGATCTACACTCACTGCATCTTGCATACCAGAACCTGCAACCCCAAAATTTTGAACTATTCTAGAATTATCCCTTAATTTCAAAATTTCCAGGTCTTCTTTTGAAAAGGGTACATGGAATTCATTAAAATTTATGAAAGGTCTTCCATCAATCCTCATTTGAAAATGGTAGTAGGGATATTCGATTTGTTTGCCTTTATGCCCCCTCAGCATCATTCTCTGAGCAATCAAATGTCCACTCAATATTTTTCCACTTTATTGTAGAAGATAAAATTTTACGCCCAGATCTTTCACTGTCTAGATCGTTAATATTTGAAAGTAACTTCTCTTCATTTGCACACCACCTTAAATAAGCTGCAATATTGTGATAACCATATTTTTCATATATCAATTTAAAATGTTTTTTTTGAAATTTACAAAGACGTAATAACCAATGTAGACATGGTTCTCCTACACTCATCGTTTTGAAATCTTTTCTGCATAGGTAACATTGCCGTTTCTGATAGCTCTCTTTAAAAGCAATTACTTGTCGCAAATTTTCTTCATGCTGTTTTGTATTAAATTCTTTAATTTGATCTTCTGTTAAACTATCGAGCCAAGATTCAAAACTTTTCTTATTCACTATTTTTCTCTTTCATAAATTCAGTCATATAAGAACTTAACATTTCTATTTATGTATGCATTTAATCCATTACCAGATCTAGCTAATATTTTCATTTTATCTACGTGAAACCTCCCAGCCTTCCTATAACTGTATTGATAAATTTTAGCCGTTTCTCTAAATTTCACTCTAATATAAGTCTCACCAATTTCGTAATGCGTCACGTTAGAATCATTATTAATATCTTTATAAATTTCCAAAAATCCCCCCCATTAAAAAATAAAAAACGCCCCAATCCACATTAGAGCGTTTTTTAAACAATTTCAATAACTTTAATCTCCCCCCTTGCGAAGCAATACTTCTCTCCTTTAAAAAAGGAGGGAGTTCCCCTCTTTATTAAAGAGGGGTTAGGGGAGATTCTTAAACATTCCCTTCTAAAAAGTCCTGTGCAAAGCGTTGCAACACCCCACCCGCTTCATACACATGCACTTCTTCTTCAGTATCCAGACGGCAAGTCACAGGCACTTCAATAATCTGGTTCTTACCATCATCGGTTGAACGCTCAATCACCAAAGTCAAAGTCGAACGTGGCGCGATATTACCAATCACGCTATACAGCTCCGTACCATCAAGACCTAAAGTCTTACGATCCGTACCCGGCTTAAACTCAAGCGGCAATACCCCCATACCGACTAGGTTGGTACGGTGGATACGCTCAAAACCTTCTGCGACAATCGCTTCTACACCCGCCAGACGCACACCTTTCGCCGCCCAGTCACGACTCGAACCCTGACCATAGTCTTTACCTGCAATAATGATCAACGGCTGTTTACGGTTCATGTAGGTTTCAATCGCTTCCCACATCCGCATCACTTCGCCTTCAGGCTCCACACGTGCTTTCGAACCCTGCTTGATGCTGCCGTCTGAACGCACCACCATTTCATTAAACAGTTTCGGGTTGGCAAATGTTGCACGTTGTGTGGTCAGGTGATCACCACGATGCGTTGCATAAGAGTTAAAGTCTTCCTCAGGCACGCCCATTTTTTTCAGGTATTCGCCTGAAGCACTGTCGAGCACAATCGCATTGGATGGTGACAAATGATCGGTGGTGATGTTATCACCCAAGATCGCCAGTGGACGCATATTGGCTAAGGTACGTGGTGCAGCGAGGGCACCTTCCCAATACGGCGGACGGCGGATATAGGTACTTTGCGGACGCCAGTCATATAGCGGGCTTGCTGCCTTTTCATTCACACCCAAATCAAACATCGGAATATAGATTTGACGGAACTGTTCCGGCTTCACTGCTTCTTTCACCAGTGCATCAATTTCTTCATCCGATGGCCAGATGTCTTTTAGATAAATCGGGTTGCCATCTTTGTCATTACCAAGTGAATCCGTTTCGATATCAAAACGAATCGTACCGGCAATCGCATACGCCACCACCAGTGGTGGAGATGCCAGAAAAGCCTGCTTCGCATAAGGATGGATACGGCCATCGAAATTACGGTTGCCCGACAATACCGCTGTGGCATACAGGTCACGGTCAATAATTTCTTGCTGAATTTTTGGATCTAGTGCGCCCGACATGCCGTTACAAGTGGTGCAGGCATAAGCCACGATCCCAAAACCCAGTTTTTCTAAATCTTTGAGTACGCCAGCTTCTTCAAGATATAACGCTGCTGCTTTAGAACCCGGTGCAAAAGAAGATTTCACCCAAGGCTTACGGACTAAACCGAGTTCATTGGCCTTACGCGCCAGCAAACCTGCCGCCACGGTATTTCGCGGGTTTGAGGTATTGGTACAAGACGTAATCGCCGCGATAATCACCGCGCCATCTGGCATTAAACCTTCAGCTTCTTGCGCACGTGCAGCCTCTAGATTACCGGCAATGCCTTTTTCTTTTAAGTCAGATGTCGAGACACGAGCATGCGGATTGGATGGGCCAGCAATGTTACGGGTTACTGTTGAAAGATCAAAACGCAATACACGTGGATATTCTGCCTGAGTCATATCCGATGCCCACAGACCAATCTCTTTGGCATAAGTTTCAACCAGTTTGACTTGCTCTGCTTCACGACCGGTCAAAGTCAGATAATCAATGGTGTTCTGATCGATATAGAACATCGCAGCGGTTGCACCGTATTCCGGAGTCATGTTGGAAATCGTGGCACGATCACCCACTGACATGCTGTCGGCACCTTCACCGAAGAATTCTAAGTATGCCCCGACCACACGTTCTTTACGCAGGAATTCTGTCAGTGCGAGCACAATATCGGTTGCGGTAATGCCCGGCTGACGCTGACCAACAAACTCCACACCAATGATGTCAGGCAGACGCATCCAAGATGCACGGCCCAGCATCACATTTTCCGCTTCCAAGCCGCCAACACCAATCGAGATCACGCCAAGCGCATCAGTATGTGGGGTATGTGAATCTGTACCGACACAGGTGTCCGGGAATGCCAGACCGTCACGGTTTTGAATCACCGGAGACATTTTCTCCAGGTTGATCTGGTGCATGATGCCATTACCGGCAGGAATCACATCGACATTTTCAAACGCGGTTTTGGTCCATTCAATAAAATGAAAACGGTCTTCATTACGACGGTCTTCAATCGCGCGGTTTTTCTCAAAAGCATCCGGATCAAAACCACCAAATTCCACTGCCAATGAATGATCGACAATCAGCTGGGTCGGTACCACTGGATTGACTTTAGCCGGGTCACCGCCCTGTTCTGCAATTGCATCACGTAAGCCGGCAAGATCGACCAAAGCCGTTTGTCCCAAGATGTCGTGACAGACCACACGTGCCGGATACCATGGAAAATCATGTTCCTGTTTGCGCTCAATCAGCTGTCGCAAAGACTGTTCTAAAATGGCAGGATCACAACGACGAACCAGCTGCTCAGCAAGCACTTTGGAGGTATAAGGAAGTTTGGCATATGCGCCTGGCTGAATATCTTCTACGGCCTGACGCACGTCATAATATTCCAGCTGGGTGGATTGCAGCGGTTTACGGTAGTTGTTGTTCATAGCTTGCCTGCCCTCGTTTATTACTCTTTTTTGCACATCAAAATTTATTGATGACTTGTTTTTAATCAAGGCATTGTACGCTGCCGAAAGTCCATTTCCCAAATCTTATAATTTTCAATAGTTTAATTATAGAAATTGGTCTATTTTAATCAATTTGTTATCTGGCCTTTAGAATTTTGGCTCTAAACTTCTATTTTTTTGAAAAATCGTAGAAAATTCATCTCATTCTTTAGTATGAGACACTCACAACAGCATAAAAAATAATCAACATATAGGCGCAATAAACAGGCTTTATTTCATATTCATGCAACTTTTATGAGCTGTATTTTAAGCAGCGAATAGACCCTATAACCGATTAAAAGCCAACTATTAAAAGCCAAATAAGTCTCTTCTCTTACATTTAGGTCTTTATATGCAAGCGGCTTGTTGATAAAAACTGGATATTAAGCATATCTTCACAACATCCTTATACAATAATTCCGAAAATCATCGTATTTCAGCGATAGAACCATTTAAAAACTGTGTCCTGATTCAATTCCATAATTTTCGTAAGACTTTCTTACAAATTTTATAACTATTTTAATATGTTAGGACTTACGCACTATTATTTATAGATTCTCTGTGGTAGCAGATGATTTTTATCGAGAATAAAGTCATCAATGAAGTTATCGACGGGAGACATGGATATTCTGTGGAAAGATAAAGGCAAGAACAGCTATTCTAATGAAAATATCCTCCTGTTTCAGCAAATTCAGTATCGATGCACTCACCCGGCAGGCACGACCAATCTCAATAATTGTGATGCTGGTGAAGTCGGTACGCTGGAAAATTATCAAGGCCTGAATGCCTTTAATTCATGGGGAGCAAATCATTATTACACCTCGATTAATGGCAAAGTACATGGCGAGATTCAAGTTGAGCAAAACCAGTTTAAGCGCTGGCGTATGATTCATGGTGGTGTTCGCGACACCCTTGGTCTTATTATTAAAGAACTGCCAAAATCACAAAAATTTACCGCTGAACAAACCATTAAAGCTTGTTCTGAATTTCAGGAAGAAGACAAAAAAGCAGATTTTGATCAGCTCACTAGCTTGCCGGTCCATACCATTGCTCAGGATGGTTTAACCATGGATCATGTGCAGACACGTAGAATCTCGATATTTCAACCCGGTTACCGTCACGATGCGATGGTCGCCTTCCCAAGCACGAATAGATACTGTATTTTTGACACCAACTTGAACATTGATGATGAAATCAATGCCATCCCTACATCCGGACAAATTACACCTCAACTCGCTCCGGGTAATACGTTAAATGCCCAACTACTGGGATGGGTGAATGTCAAAGCGAGTAAATTAAAAGCGCAAACGCCAGCCCAGTTTTTACAAGCTCAGGCACAGAAAATTGGCTTAAACAAAGAAATTCAGACCCAGCTCTCACAGTTAAAACTTTCTGCCTTTATCGACCATCCATCGCTGATGACCACTGAAATTGAAAATCGCTTAAAGAACCGCCCACCACAACGCTCAATCTTCGATGCCAGCTTTGGTCCAAATGGTAAATTTGGCTACCGTTACAGTGATATTGAGGGAATCTATAGTTTTGGTGACCTCTTTACCGGCGCGGATGCAGTAGAAGGTGCATATGTACGGAAACTGGAATTTGGGCAAATTGATGAATGGATTCTTAGCAGTAATAACCTGAATCATCCTTATCATATCCATGTGAACCCCTTCCAGATTGTAAAAGTACTGGATCCAACGGGTAAGGATGTCAGCGATATTCCGCTGGCAGTAGATCCAAATCCTAATCTGGAAGATATTCAATACCGCGGCTTAAAAGGACAGTTTAAAGATACAATCTTTGTTAAACAGGGATATCAGGTAATTGTCCGCAGCCATTACAAGAAATTTGAAGGTGATTTTGTGCAGCATTGTCATATTCTCGATCATGAAGATCAGGGCATGATGGAATATGTTCGGATTTGTGGCGGTAAATTCCCTTGTGATTCGCCATTACCGGCTAGCCATCACCACTAAATATTATCATTCCATAAAAGCCGATGATTTAGATTGTTGGCTTTTTTGTTTGCCTCTATTTGATGCTTGCTGCACAATAACTGCATTGATTTATAGTATTCAAACTGGGGCTTATCATGGCAACGTCTCCTGCTTTTACATTGTTTAGTCTGAATGGTGTTGATGCACAAAAATTCCTTCAAGGTCAGGTGACTTTGAATACTGAAACATTGGCTGAAAACCAGACACGTTATACCGCGATCTGTAGCTTGAAAGGCCGTATTCAATTTGGCTTATGGCTTAAAAAGCTCAGTCCGGAAAGCTTTGAAATTGTAAGTACTGACGATCAGGCCACTGAACTGGCGAATCATATTAAAAAATTTGGTGCCTTTTCAAAAATGAAACTGGAACTGGTCGGTGCGGTTTATCCTGTGATCAAGGATATTCATACTGACTTTGTTGCGACTGAAACCGATGTGGCGACCTGGGAGCAGCAAGCCATTGAATCAGGTCAGGCCTGGATTCAGGCGGCCACTGCGACCCTGTTTCAACCACAGGAATTGCGCTTACATCAACGTGAAAGCATTCACTATGACAAAGGTTGTTACTTAGGTCAGGAAGTCATCGCACGCTTATGGTTTAAAGCCAAGCCAAAACATTGGCTGCATCTGATTCAAGCGACGGGTGAAGCACCTGTAGTCGGCACTCAGCTCAACAACAATGTTGAAGTCGTGAATAGCATCAGTCTGAAGGATGGCTATAAAGCCTTGGTCGTAGCCAAACCTGAAGCATTGGCCGAGTTGGGTCTAGAGGTTCTGGAACTTCCTGAGGCTTTGAGCGGTGATGTAGCACGTCCGCAATAATTCCGGTTTAGGCCCTAAAAAAGCCAAGAGTTAACTCTTGGCTTTTTTTGTTTTAGAAACCATGAAACAGCTTATTCATATCTTTCACCACATAATCTTTGAAGTGATAAGCACGAGCATGTTTGGCATCAAATTTTGTGGTTAATTCACCTTTTTGAAAGGTGTAAACCCGGTCTTCCTGACTAATCAAAAATTCTGCACCGAGCTTCATCAGCAGTGCGTCAATCTTGTCTTCATCCGCAATCGTTTCATCTACGTTAATTCTGTCATAGTGGCGTTTAATCGTTTTGACAAACATGGCTCAATCCTGAGAGGCTGATTTAAACCGAGATTTAACCAGAGAAGTTCCTTTAAGCAAAGTAATCCTTTCAATATCTGAATGATTGATAGGAAAGTTATCCAGATCAGTGATCTGGTTAAATCGGTATATCCTGATTTGATGATTTATTTTGAGTAAATCCCTTTCATAACTCAAGAAATGATAATTTTATTCATATTTAAATAGAGGTTGAACGTCCCTTCTCCCTCCGGGAGGAGGAGCATGCTGCGCAAGTCTCCGACAAGAAGATAGAATTTCATTTATAATAATTAAAAAATGATTTATGAAAGAACTCTAATGACAAATTGTATATTTACAAAGCACAAAATCCTTTTATGATGTAAGTGAAAATGATTAAAACCGCACCAAGGACTTAGGTGCCAGCAATAATAAGGTTATAGGAACCATGAAAAAGTTAATACTCGCTACCGTTCTTGCAGTTTCTGCGCAATTCACTCTGGCAAATACTGTAAAAGATCAGGCCGACCCCCAGTTTGTAAAAATTGAAGCCATGGTGAAAGCCAATAATTTCAAAGGCGCCTATGACGCTTTAAATCAATTGGCTAGTCAGGGAAATGCCCAAGCCATATATAACTTAGGCTATTTAACCCAGACCGGCCAGGGCACTGCCAAAGACGAGAAAAAAGCCATCCAGCTCTATGAACAGGCAGCCAGCAAAGGTTACCCTGTGGCCAATTATGTACTGGGCAAAAATTATGCGGCGGGTACATTAGGACTAAAGCAGGATTTAAGCAAAGCCAAACAGTATCTGGAACGTGCCTCAGCAGCCAACTTTGATGATGCCAGTGTAGATCTGGCTGTGCTGTTATTTGCTGAAAATACCCCCGCCTCAAATAAAATCGGACTACAAAAGCTGCAACCATTAATCACAAAAGGTAATATGCAAGCGATTCACGCCAAAGCCTTATATGACATCAGCTCTGGTTTTAAAAACAAAGATGAAAAACCGATTCAGCAAGGTTTAAGCAGTATTCAGGATCTGGCTAAAAAAGGCTATATCCCTGCCCTGATGGCAGTCGGCAATATGTTTGCCAATGGCAGTATCGTGCAGCAAAACTTGCCTGAAGCGAAAAAAATCTTTGCTGCATTGGCACAGCAAAATATTCCGCAGGCTAAAGAGTCTTTGGCAGCAGTAGACAAAATGATGGCGGAGCAGAAAAAAATACCTGCCAAAAAGAGTTAATTTGGTTTCGCCCCCAATGAGAAGCGGAGCTTCGCAAGAAAGGCATCTTGCGGAGCCATACTCTCATCGCAAAACTCGTCAGCCAGCATCCACTGGTAAATTTGTCGCAAAAACAATCATTTTTAATCTTGCGGTGCAATACACCGCATGCCTCAAACAGTTGCGGCTGACTTTTCTACCTGTAAAATATAATCATGAATTTAAAAAAGAAAATGCCAATATGGGGCTTTTTATAAGGAGAGAATCAATCCTGGAATGAGCTATCCCCACCACAAGGCAATTAGGCCGCTGGTCACGATAAAACCAGCGATGGTGCTCATCAGCAGTGGTGTTAAGGCTCGATCATTTAAACCATAGGCCTGTCCCAACATACCGAAGATTGTTGGCATCGGTAAGGCAGCAATCAAAGTACCCGCATGAACCATTTCCTGACTTAAACTGGTCAATTGACTGAGGCCAAGATACATCAGCAGCGGCATCATAATGTTGTTAGAAAACACCAGATAGAAACTTTGCAGATTGACGTATTTCAGGCTCATTCCCACAATACCGCCACCAATCGCAAACAAGGCCAATGGCGATGCTGTCTGTCCGATCAAGGCAAAAACCTGATCGATATAGAGCGGAATTTTAATCTGAAAAATCGCACAGGCCATACCCAGTACGACCCCCATAAATAAGGGGTTTGTTACTAAAGTCAGCACCACACTTTTAAAAATGGAGCCAAGATTTGCCTGATGCTGTGTTCCCAGCGCAGCCATGACCAGTACCAAAGGAATCAGCAACATACTTTCAATGATGACCACCAGAGAAGTATAAGTCATGGCCTGCTGCCCGATTAACAGACTAAGCACGGCCGTACCAATCAGTCCGGTATTCGACATCGCGGCGCCCAGCGACAATACTGCACTCTGCGAATGCGTATTCTGAAAATAACGGCGCATCATCCAGAAACCGCTACCATAGAGCAGTAAAGTTACGCTGCTATACACCGCAAAGTATTCAAAATACCAGATTTCATGCAGGTCTTTAGAGGCGAGAGACTGGAAAAACAGCAGAGGCAACGCCACTTTAATGACAAAAGCACCGACTGTACCCACTTGCTCTTTGTCTAACACTTGACTTTTTACAGTCAGATAACCCAGTGCCAACAATAAAAAAATGGGCACAATGACCGCAAAAATCATAATGCAGCGTCCTCATTTGCAATGAGTGACTATTATACGACTTTCCTGCTTAGAAAAGATTGTTAAAAAGGCTCAAACAGATGGTTTAGACCATGCGGGGCACTGCGAAGATATTGGGGTGAAATCTTTAGTTTTTCTTCAAGTGCCGCAGCTGCATGCCAAGGCCAATGTGGATCGTAGAGAATCGCCCGTGCAATAGCGATAGCATCGGCCTGCCCTTTTTGCAGAATATGTTCTGCCTGTTCTGCTTCGGTAATTAAACCTACAGCAATTACCGGAATATTGACGGCTTTTTTGATGATATCTGCAAAAGGTACTTGATAGTTCGGTTTCACATCAATGTTCTGTTTGACATGTAAACCGGCACTGGAAATATGAATATAAGCTGCGCCCACCGCTTCGAGGGCTTTAGAGAGTTCAACCGAAGAATCAATATTCCAGCTATCCTCATGCTCCATCCAGTCACTCGCTGAAATACGCACTCCGATTGGATAATCTTCCGGAACTGCTGCCTTCATCGCTTGCAATACTTCCAGCGTCAGGCGAATCCGGTTTTCCAGTGAACCACCATATTTATCCTCACGCTTATTGGAAAGTGGCGACATAAACTGATGTAACAGATAACCATGTGCTGCATGTAGTTCAATCAGGTCAAAGCCTGCATCAACTGCGCGTTTGGCACTTTCTGCAAAGTCTGCAATGACCTGATCAATCTCTGCCTGATTCAGCGCTTTAGGAGGATGTTCGTCTGCCTGAAAAGGAAGATCACTGGCAGAAACAGTTTGCCAGCCATGTGCCTCATCCGGTTTAAACTGGCCTCTACCTGCCCATGGTTTATCTGTAGAGGCTTTACGTCCGGCATGTGCAAGCTGGATAGCAAATGGCATTGGCGATATAGATTTAACTTTGGCCAATAATGCTTTGATCTGGGCAGCTTGCTGATCATTCCACAATCCCAGGTCTGCATAACTGATACGACCTTCTGGTTGTACGGCAGTCGCCTCGACAATACAGAGTCCGGCGCCAGAGAGCGCATAACTCGCCCATTGCTGCTCATGCCAATATGTGATTTCACCCTCATCTGTGGCTGAATATTGACACATGGGTGCAATAATAATTTTATTGCTGAGTGATAATGAACCAAACTTTAACGGTTGAAATAATAATGTCATGTGGCAATCCCTCTTTATTCATGTGAAGTATGATCGGGCAATAAAAAACAGGCTTTAAAAAGCCTGTTTAGTTATAACGTGAACGATCACTATTTAGAAGATGATGCGGCTGGTTAAACCAAATAGCAGTGCATTATCTACGTTGTTAGTTGCCCCTGGATTGACTACATATTGCAGGTTTGGACGTAGCATCAGCCACTTTGTTGCATTATAGCTATAGTTGAGTTCGATATTGTATTCTGCATCGGCATTGAATGCTGGACGCGACTCTGCAAAGCGATTATTCACGTGCACACGGTTAACTGCCAGACCCAAAATATCATTCGGTTGACTGTCGAGCAGGCCAATATATTTCACCCCAAGCTGTTGTGAATGATCGACTTTATTGGTCACACGGTCATGCCAGGTGAAATTGGCAAATGAATGCAGGCCCTGACGCCCCTGACCTGTTGAAGTTAATTGCTGTTCGATGGCCAACCAGCCTGCAAAGGTACGATCTTCAGCTTGGCCAGTGACAATATCTTTTTGATTGATTGGATCATCCGCAGTATTGTACATTCCACCCACACGGTAGCTACCCAGCAAGTTATTGATGAGTGATTTGGGTGTCCATACAATTTCTGCTGGAATGGTCACGCCATCGGCATGCTCAGTATCCAAACTCCAGCCTTGACCTTCTTTAGCCCCATTGCCATTGTCCGGATTAAACTCATAAACACCGACTTGTACCGCAAGTTCAGGGTTCAGCTGCTGCTTTATACGCACACCCCATTGTGATACTGGCGTATTCATCCAGATATTGCCTTGCCATTTACCCATCTGCGCAGCACAAAATGCTGTACTGGCAAAGTCACAGGCCATCACATTAAAGTCCATGCCCAGCCCCAAACGGCCAGCCTTAATACTCAGTCCTTGTTCTTTATAATTCTTTTCAATCGAAAGTTCACTCAGACGGCTATCCTGATTGCCACGCCCAAACGTACCTTGTGCATTGGCCATCTGTGGCGCTGATGGATCTTGCAAATCACGGATAGACGTACTTTGGCCTTGGCGCGCACTCATTGCAGCACGTACCGTGACACCGTTCCATCCTGCCAGTTTTTCCAGGTCCAGTTGAGTTCCCAACCATAACTGGGCAGAAGTTAATGGATCTGCGCCTGCATTCCGGCCACCATCCGCAAGATAGGCTGTATCAGTTAGCAGATTGGCTTCAAATTTAATTCCTTGCTGAGCCAGTTCTGTACGTTGACTATTCCAGTCCCCCAGTAAATATTGACCTTGCGGATCAAATGCAGATTCTGCCTGCGCGGTTGTCATGGCAGCCATTAATGGCAATAAAGCGAAACCTAAATATTTCATGTAAAACCTAAACATTCGGAGAGAAAAACAAGCAAGGTTTTTAAAATTGCTATTAGGTGCATGAATTTACATAACTTTTCCTATAAATTCTTATTATTTTTTTTATTATTGATTAAACTTTTAGTTATGCCTTAATACAAAAAATATAATTTTATTTCAAAATAGTTAAATTATTTATATGTTTTTCAAAAACTTAGGATTTATTTGTTTTTTCATTCCTTTTATTTCTTTAATTTTTGGTCTAAACATGCAAAAAAACAGCTTATTCTTTAAGCTCTTACACCTCCAATAAACATAAAATCCCCAGTCATTTTCTAATGGTTGCATCCCCATTAAGACTTGTAATCTCCGTAAATTCGCCCAATATTAGCTGCATCTCCCTCGCCTCTGATGTGTTATGCCTGAATTACCAGAAGTAGAAACCACCAAAACCAGTTTATTACCCTTGTTAGAACAACGTGTAAAACGGGTTGAAATCCGTCAGTCAAGTTTGCGTTGGCCCATTCCCGAAAATATACAAAAGCTGGTCGGGCAGAAATTACTCAACCTGTCGCGCCGTTCCAAATATATTCTGGCTGAGTTTGAGCACGACACCATGCTCTGGCATTTAGGCATGTCTGGCAGCTTTCGTTTGTGTGAAACAACTGAAGAATTACGCAAACATGATCATCTGATTATTCAGTTTGATGATATTGAACTGCGTTATCATGATCCGCGTCGTTTTGGCTGTATTTTATGGCTGGATGCGCAGTCACAAAGCAAACTGATTGATACGCTGGGACCAGAACCCCTGAGTGAAAATTTTAATTCTCAGTATTTATTTGAAAAATTGAAAAATAAAAATGTTGGCACCAAAGTTGCGATTATGGATAACCATGTGGTGGTAGGTGTCGGCAATATTTATGCAACCGAAAGTCTGTTCAATATGGGCATTCATCCAGCACAACCCGCCTCGACTTTAAGCTTGGCACAGATCGAAAAATTAGTGCTGGAAATCAAGCGCATATTAAAACAGGCCATTGATTTAGGCGGGTCGACATTACGGGATTACACCAACGCCATGGGGGAAAATGGCTATTTTCAGCAAACGCTGCTGGCCTATGGTCGTGCCGGGGAAATGTGCGTGAACTGTGAGACCACGCTTGAAAATATTAAACTGGGACAACGTGCTTCTGTGTTCTGTCCAGAATGTCAGCCTTTGAAAAAGATGCAACTCCCTGTCAAAAAACTGGCAACTGTACGAGGGAAAAAGTCATGAAAACAGCCATTGTGCGTCATATTCTGGTTAAAGATAAAGAAACTGCCGAGCAGCTTAAAAAGAAGATTTTGAGTGGCGCTGACTTTAATAAAATCGCCAGACAATATTCAACCTGTAATTCTGCCAAGCGTGGCGGAGAACTGGGCGAAGTGAAAAAAGGCCAACTGGTGCCTGTCATTGATAAGCTGGTGTTTACGGCTGCTGAACGGGTCTTACATGGTCCGGTCAAAAGCCAGTTTGGTTTTCATTTGGTAGAAATTAAGTTCCGAATGGATTTTTAATCTTATAAATCTCTCCCCACCTCCCTTTAACAAAAGGGGGGATTTAGGCGGATTAAAAAAACGGCGCAAGAGGCGCCGTTTTTTATTTGTGTCAGAACGCTTATGCTTCAGGACGTTTTTTCAATTCATCACGAATTTCACGCAATAATTCGATATCTTCAGGGGTGGCTTCAGGTGCAGGTGCTTCTTCTGCCTGTTTACGACGAAGTTTATTCATCATTTTCACCAGTAAGAATACCACCCATGCCAACAACAGGAAATTAATCAGAATCGTTAGGAAGTTACCATAAGCAAATACATTCAGGCCTTCAGCCTGTGCATTTGTCAAAGAAGTGACATTATTAGGATTATCACCCAGTACCAGGAACCAGTTAGAATAGTCAACATCACCACCTAAAATCCAGCTAACGATTGGCATGATGATATCTTTTACAAAAGAGGCACTTGCAAAACTCCACAAACAGCCTGAATTAACATTTTTTGAAAAAAGTTGTAGATGTTAAAATGAGCTTCTAAACCAACACCCTAACATCTACAGCATGAATACTACATTAAGCCCTTTTCTCAAACAACGGTTTCAAGCCTTACAATACGAACTTATTCCTTTAGTCGCAGCCGATTTAGACGGCATCAGCTCAAAGCTCGAACGCATTATTCGTGTGCTCGAGTGGAGTGACATCGAATCCTTGGTATACCAATATCAAGGGTGTGCTGTGGGAAGACCTCCTGCTGACCGCTGCGCTTTGGCATGTGCCTTTATTGCAAAAGCTGAACTTGGTATCGTCACCACACGGGGCTTGATTGAACGCCTAGAAGTTGATCGTAGATTGCGGCGAATTTGCGGCTTCAATCTGTATAAAAAACTACCCAGCGAAGGGACATTTAGCCGTGTTTTTGCTGAATTTGCAGCGCGTAAACTAACCACTCGCGTTCATGAGCAGATGGTGAAGTCCAATCTTGCGGATACGTTAATCGGTCATATTAGCCGTGATGCAACCATGATTCCAGCACGCGAAGGTGTTGAGAAAATAGTTCTCCCTCCTGTTGTAAAACCGCCTGCCAAAAAACGAGGTCGCCCTGCATTCAACTCGCCTATGACCTTGACCACTAAAATATTAACTGCCATTCAGATTCAACTCACACAGACACTTCCTGAAATGCTCCGAGATTTACCTACGGGCTGTTCTGTTGGCACAAAAACGAACTCAAAAGGGTATTCTGAGAGTACCAAAGGCTACAAGCTTCATTTAGATACAGCATGTTGTGGTGTAGTGATCAGTGCTTATCTGACGGGTGCGGTCGTTCATGATAGTCGTGTTGCCCTGCCGTTATCGTTGATGAGTGAACAGCGTGTTACGGCATGTTATGAGCTGATGGATGCAGGTTATTGTAGTACGGATATTCGAGAGTTTGTGAGATCAAGAGGTCGTGTTCCGTTGATTGATCACAACAAGCGTCAGGGTGAAAAAATAGAATTTTGCAAAGCGGAAGCACAGCGATATAAAACCCGTAGCAGTGCTGAACGCAGTAATGCCCGTTTAAAGGATGAGTTTGGCGGTCGGGTGATTTATTATCGAGGTCACGCTAAGGTGATGAGTCATTTGATGTTTGGTTTGATTGCTCAAACAGCCGATCAATTGATGCGACTTTTGAGGTGACGACAAGGCAATTGATTAAGTGCTTAATGATTGAATATTTGACACAGGTCAACGCATCAGCTTGTTTAAGATATGGAGAAACAAGATGATTGATCCCTAAAATCATAGCGCAACTCGGGTTTGATTAAAAAAAAGCCTCTTTTTTAAGAGGAGCTACAGCTGTGTCGGCTGGGACAATAATTTTGCAAGTTCTTCTAGGGAATAAGCCATATTTTTGCTACAGTGAACCAAATTAAGATCATCTATTTACTAGGCCTCGCATTTGCGGGGTTTTTAATACTGAATAAAAGGAAAGCTTGATGGAATTGCCCAATATTATTCAACAATTTATTGGAAACAGCGTTTTAGAGCCAAATAAAATTGGTCAGTCGCCATCGGATGTTTATTCTTTTAATCGAAATAATGAAACTTTTTTTCTTAAGCGATCTAGCACTTTATATACAGCGACCACATACAGTGTTTCTCGTGAAGCGAAAATGTTGAGTTGGCTCTCTGAGAAGTTAAAGGTGCCTGAACTCATCATGACTTTTCAGGATGAGCAGTTTGAATTCATGATCACTAAAGCGATCAATGCAAAACCAATTTCAGCGCTTTTTTTAACAGACCAAGAATTGCTTGCTATCTATAAGGAGGTACTCAATCTGTTAAATTCAATTGCTATTATTGATTGTCCATTTATTTCAAACATTGATCATCGGTTAAAAGAGTCAAAATTTTTTATTGATAACCAACTCCTTGATGATATAGATCAAGATGATTTTGACGCTGAATTATGGGGAGACCATAAAACTTACCTAAGTCTATGGAATGAGTTAAATGAGACTCGTGTTGAAGAAAGATTGGTTTTTTCTCATGGCGATATCACGGATAGTAATATTTTTATAGATAAATTCAATGAAATTTATTTTTTAGATCTTGGCCGTGCTGGGTTAGCAGATGAGTTTGTAGATATATCCTTTGTTGAACGTTGCCTAAGAGAGGATGCATCGGAGGAAACTGCTAAAATATTTTTAAAGCATTTAAAAAATGATAGACCTGACAAAAGGAATTATTTTTTAAAACTTGATGAATTGAATTGATTCCAAGCATTTTCTAAAAATACTTAATTGTCATTTTACGTCGATTCTTTGGACCGTAGATGCAGAACAAGATCGTGAAAGAATTTATGATTATCTTGATGAAAGAAATCCAATTGCTGCAATTGAATTGGATGATTTAATTCGGGAAAAAGTTAGTTTGCTTGCTCATAATAATCTCATGGGGAGAACTGGACAGAAAAAAGGAACAAGAGAGTTAGTTGTTCATCCTCACTATGTTGTGGTGTATGACATTACTGAAAATGTGCGTATTTTGAGGGTTTTACATACATCACAACAAATTTCTTGAAAATTTAGTCATGACTAAATTTCAGCAAACTATTTTCTTGTAGATATTTCATAATTAACTTCAATAAGTCACGTTGCTTTTTACTTCTTCTGACTGGCTTATTTGAAATTAGAAAGACATCAATATATCCAAGTTCCATATGGTATGGGTTATCTGTTATTTCTAAAATAATCGGGAATATTCCATGATCACCTGAAAATACAGCAATACAGCTTCTATTTTCATATTTGGGACTAATCATTACATCAAAATCTATGTGGTCGTATGATTCATCAGGGTGATTTGTGGTTGTATTTACATAAGTTTCTAAGAATTTTTTGATAAAAGTATTTTTATTCATTGTTTTTTATCTCTTAAATCCAGCTTTTTCTAAGATTGGATAAAGTTCCCTAAATTTTTCAGGTTGTAAAAGCATATCTGCAATACGAATAGCAAACTGTTGGTAGCTTTCGGTTCCTTGTGAATACTTAGACATTTCGGGAATTTCAGACATTTTATTTGCAAATAGATGGCGCTGTGCATCGGTCATTTGGATAAAAAAATCAGGAGTATTAGTGTCGCGCTTTGGATCAATCAGTTTTTCAATTTTAGGCTGTTGCTTCTGTTTAAATCTAAATGAAAAGCCTGAAATAGTACGTCCTTTTTTATGTTGATCATACGACACAGTTATATCAGTGTGTCCGTTAATTTGTTTAATTGCCGGTTCTAATACACGCCTTTTAAATAACTCCATTCTTTGATATTCATCAGGTTCAACACCTATTTTTTTCCGAAAATCAGACAATTCAATAAGTGGCATTTTACCAATCTCACGCCATGCAATCAGTAATTCATACAAGCGAATTGCATATTTACTGGTGAGCTGAGCTATCTGCTTGAATTGGTAGTATGTAAACCGTTCTTCTAGTCGAGTAATCAGTGGTACTACATCTGGAGCAAAAGTAATTGCTAGTGTTGCAAAATCATCGGCATATGCAATCCGACTAACCCAACGAGATTTAAACATATATATTTTTAGTTGCGGGTAATCATGTACTTGTTTTGTATAGTAAAATTTTCTTTCAAAAAGAGTATTAGCTGCTTCTTTAAGAGCTTTATATGCAGCATCAATTGTTACGTTAAATCTGTCGGCATACTCTTTTGCATGTATTTCAATTGTACTGTCCGCTGTAATACCTAGTCCAGATTCTCTTGCAGACATGATCGCTAATAAAATGAGCCTTTGTTCGGTTAACTCAAGATTGTAGCTAGCATTAATCAGAGCATTATCTTTAACTATTAATTCATTTTTCATATTAAAAATACAATTGCATTATTATATTTAGCACCATATTTTATTTATGGTGTTAAATCAATAGAATTTGGTGTTTTATTTAATAGAATTTGGTGCTTTATCTAATAGAATTTGGTGCTTTATCTAATAGAATTTGGTGTCATATACTAGCTGTATCCCAAGCCCTGTGCGGATTTCATCCAGTCTAAAAGTATTTAAAAGCTTTAAAATATATTAAAAGCCCAAAAGAATAAAAATCAAAGGCTATGGCACTCGCTTCGCTCGTGTCGTTTCAAGAGCAAAAGCAAAGTCAAAAGCACTGATAATGTATTCGCTATGCTCATACTTTTTGAAAAGCAAAAGCTTCAATGTGTCGCTCGTAGACACTCGCTAAAAACTATCTCCAGTAATTTAAAAAAAGCAAAAGCGGTTTTTCAGAGAGGGGAGTAAGCGAATTTTCTTTGTGTCACTCGTAGACACTCGTTAAAGATAGCGATTAAACGCAAAAAAAGCGGCACTATGGAGGTTTTTATTATTTTTTTAATCTACCCTACGTTGTGCATTTAAAAATCGCTTAAAACGCAAATGGTGGGCAATTAAATGAATTCTAGTTGTTGAGTGGAAAAACCCAGCCTCTTAAAGAGGACTGGGTTCTTAAAAACCGCTAATTTGTACGTATTTATACTGCAACGACAGTTTGAAAATATCATTGTCTGCCAAGACAACTAATTTTCACGATTGTAGAATCGTTTTAAGACAGTTTTTTCGGTAAATCATGCTAGCCAAAGCATGTTGATACCACTCGAATATTACCGAAAAAAATCTGTTTTCAATCACCTTAAACATCACCAACTTATCGGCATAGACTTTCCCAATTATCACCACTTACGTTTTTATTCGCTCGGAGTGACTGCAACCCTTAAAGATTAAGGGTTTTGTACTTGTCTGATTCTCTAACACTTCTAAAGATCGTCACCGATCACCACCTCGTTGTTTGCCTAGAATCGCTTTTCTGTGAACTAATCAATCAGAAATTAAATATCTACAACTCAAACGGTGTGAAGTGCGCCCACGTTAGTCTTATTTGTCTTGATGAGTAGTACGCTTATCTCTAACTTAACTAAACTCAATTCCATGTTCACCCAACCGCAGTTCCAAGTCTTGTCGGGGTTATATTGTCTAGTTAAATCAATAAGGTAAAGCACTTACTCTACGCATATCGACTGCCATCAACTATTCTATAGTTGTGTGTTGACAGAGCCGACCTTACAGGCTTGAGCTATCCATTGACCGCCAGAGCAAATTGCAACGTATCTCTACGAATTCAGCAATTCACCATGACGTGCCGAGAAATCCAGTTTAACACCTCATTCCCCTGTGACCTCACGATCACCTCAAAAGCCCACCTGTGCGCCTTGACTATGCCCTTACGAAGCATCTGCCAAGCGGTTATTAACGCCATTACTCAATCCTTGAGATGACTATCCGTAACAAATAAAACAGGGTTAATTCACTAAGTTACCAGTCGCATGTTTAAAACGCTGATAACCCGTTAATGCCCGTGTCCGTGTCGCCCTACTAGCATCCTGTAAAAACAGGAACATAACTTTTGTAACAGGTAGAAAGAGGGACTCACACCCTCTAGCCCCTATCGTAGCCGCACCAACTACCTTTCGGACGTATGCAGCTTCACCGATAAAACTTTTCACAACTTGGCACGTTGCGAAAAGGGGCGATGTTGTTTGTTCATGGTTGGCAATCCATGAACAAACAATTTAAGGAAAATTGAATGTATGGATTGGCAGTCCAACTGAAAAACAATATCTACAAAACCCATCTTATGCGTAGCAGATACCGTGTCAAGTCAAATTTCGGAACTGCTTATTATGCGATAGCATAATCTGGTTATAAATTCCGAAAAGCAGTTCTTTAAATATAACTATTAAAAAAATCCTCAGAATCCCTTTAAGAATCTACAAATGAGGGTATATTGATAATTAAATTTTTGGACTAAATAAGAAAAAATGATTTATTACACCACTGGTACGAAAGAGCTAACCCATACCGTATTGGCTTGTTTTTCGAAGGGCTATGATTTTGCGGTTTTAGTTAAACCGACAAATTTTAGTAATGCAGAATCCATGCTTGAAAAGTGGAATGACCGCTATGGTTTGCTAAATACACCACAACAGCAATATCGAAAATTCTTATCCGGACAAAGTACATTTTGTTGCATCGTTGCGAATGGCGGTTGTTTTCAGAAAGAAAATCTAACCGAAGCTGATTTTTATCGTTACTTGCGTGATAAATCGAAAAATGAAAATAAGTTATATACCCTTAGACCCCCGACTTTGCTTTTGCTTTGTCGAGTAAATGACTTGCTGCTACGCTTGCCCGATGGTGAGATTATCCAAAATAAATATGACCATCTTGATTATTTAAATGATCAAATTTCTAAGCAAGTTAAAGGCGCTGAAACCTTTGGAAAGATAACCCTAACAGTGGGCGATTATGTATTTTTGCAACTGACAAAAAGAGCCAAAAGCATCAAAGAGTTGCAGGAAATCGGTTTAAGTGAAAATACTAGGCATGCAACAAATTTTACATGGCGATTAAATCAAGATGCCTTTGAAGCTGTGCGCCAGCGTGGCGTTAACTTGGTGAATAGCTTTCAAAAAAATAAGTCTAATACTGATGTAAAAGAGCATTTTGAAAAGTATCTTCTCAGTCTAGAGGGATACATTGGTTATCGTGGTGTACGTGTGCAGATCGGCAAACTATACGGCATGTTCACCGCCTATTTTCAGTCAAAAATGAATCGCAGTTTTTTAAGTGCAGGTGGACGAAAGTTAAACCTAAGCTATGTCCGTGCTTCAACGCCAAAAATTAAAAATAATAGTGAAATCCATACATATTTCAGGGCCATTAAAGATCAAGCCAATCAAAGTTCAAGAGAGTTACTTTTGACTTGGAAAAGCAGTGATGACGGTAAGAAGTTTTTACAGCGCAAAAGTCCTGATGGCTACGTTTACAACGATAGTTACTACAAGGATATTGAGTGATGGTTAAAACTCCTTATTTTAATAAGCGCAGATGGCTTGAGAGCCGACAGGATGAAATCACCGAGCTGTATCGCACTGGTAAAAGTTGGCGTGAAATAGTCGAACATTTGAAAAATTCTCATGCAATGCCCTTTCCACTGACGGAACCCGATTTTTTTAAGTATTGTGATTTTTTACTTGATGAAGTTGGAACTAGCCATTTTGAGGAAAATATTGAGTTACAGCGACAGCTCACCGACTTAAAAAAGCAATTTTCTACAATAGAGGAATCTAAAACATCTCTACAGCAAGAGAATGAAAAACTTAAAGATAACAATATAAAACTGACTGCTAGAGTGAAGCAGTTTATTGAAGAATCTAAAGAGCAAGATCAGTTTTTTGAGGAACTTCAAGCCAGTAATTCTGAACAAGCCAACAAACTGATTCAACAGATCAATTTAAATAAACAACTGGAGCAATCCAATACTGAGTTATCACTTAAAAATGAACAGCAAGCAGGAAAGTTGGAAAAAATTTCAAAATATATGGATACGATTCAAACCGAGATAGATAAATTTTCAAAGTCAGAGCAAGCACTTAAACAGGATGTTTTAAAGGCTAAAAATACTAACTTTTGGCTGAAAATATTATTAGTGACCGTGATTGTTGGAATGGGTCTAGTTTTTAAAATTGTTAATTGAGAAGTAAGTTTTATGCAGAAAAGTGATGTGTTTTTTAAAGATTTTAAAATCAGTTTTATCGTGGCTGGCTTGGCTTTTACTGTCTTTTTTGCCATGGCGATTTTTTTCGAATTAGCTATGGGTGCAATATTTAAAATTGAGCCATCACAAGCCCGAATCTCTTTGTTTGTTGGTTTTTTCATGTTGGTTGGAGTGGGATTTTTCCTTTTCTCCAAGAATCGGCTAGGCAACAAAGTTGGTGGGATTGTAGTAACAGCAATACTTTCAGCCGTTTTTCTTAGTTTGAAATTCTATTATTTTTAGGAATATATAGAATGAAAAAATATGGCGTTGAAATTGTTGATCGTCCCAAGATTAAACCCATCAAAGAGCTTGATTTGACAGGGATAGAGGGCGAAAAACTTGTCAGATTACTGACCAAAAAGATTCTAATCCGACATGAAAAAACCTTTAAACGGTTGGCTGATATGTGATGGATACAGAAAAGGTTATTGAGATTGGTATCTCAACCAATTAATTCACTTTGTGTTATATTAGATTTCAAATGTAACACATTGGAGTGGATACCATGTCTGAAGCAACTTTCACATTCCGAGTCGAGGAATCGTTAAAACAAGATTTTTCTAGTTTTGCTAAAAGTCTTGATCGTAGTGGAGCGCAATTATTACGTGATTTCATGCGTGATTTTGTCAAACAGCAACAGGAAGCCGCATCTTATGATGCATGGTTTCAACAACAAGTCCAAATTGGCTTAGACCAAGCGAATGCAGGAAATCTTATTTCGCATGAGGACGTAGAAGCAAAGTTCGCAGCAAAACGAGCTGCAACCTTGGCACGATTGGCTGCTAATAAATAATGAAGATTGAGGCACTTGCAAAACTCCACAAACAGCCTGAATTAACATTTTTTGAAAAAAGTTGTAGATGTTAAAATGAGCTTCTAAACCAACACCCTAACATCTACAGCATGAATACTACATTAAGCCCTTTTCTCAAACAACGGTTTCAAGCCTTACAATACGAACTTATTCCTTTAGTCGCAGCCGATTTAGACGGCATCAGCTCAAAGCTCGAACGCATTATTCGTGTGCTCGAGTGGAGTGACATCGAATCCTTGGTATACCAATATCAAGGGTGTGCTGTGGGAAGACCTCCTGCTGACCGCTGCGCTTTGGCATGTGCCTTTATTGCAAAAGCTGAACTTGGTATCGTCACCACACGGGGCTTGATTGAACGCCTAGAAGTTGATCGTAGATTGCGGCGAATTTGCGGCTTCAATCTGTATAAAAAACTACCCAGCGAAGGGACATTTAGCCGTGTTTTTGCTGAATTTGCAGCGCGTAAACTAACCACTCGCGTTCATGAGCAGATGGTGAAGTCCAATCTTGCGGATACGTTAATCGGTCATATTAGCCGTGATGCAACCATGATTCCAGCACGCGAAGGTGTTGAGAAAATAGTTCTCCCTCCTGTTGTAAAACCGCCTGCCAAAAAACGAGGTCGCCCTGCATTCAACTCGCCTAAGACCTTGACCACTAAAATATTAACTGCCATTCAGATTCAACTCACACAGACACTTCCTGAAATGCTCCGAGATTTACCTACGGGCTGTTCTGTTGGCACAAAAACGAACTCAAAAGGGTATTCTGAGAGTACCAAAGGCTACAAGCTTCATTTAGATACAGCATGTTGTGGTGTAGTGATCAGTGCTTATCTGACGGGTGCGGTCGTTCATGATAGTCGTGTTGCCCTGCCGTTATCGTTGATGAGTGAACAGCGTGTTACGGCATGTTATGAGCTGATGGATGCAGGTTATTGTAGTACGGATATTCGAGAGTTTGTGAGATCAAGAGGTCGTGTTCCGTTGATTGATCACAACAAGCGTCAGGGTGAAAAAATAGAATTTTGCAAAGCGGAAGCACAGCGATATAAAACCCGTAGCAGTGCTGAACGCAGTAATGCCCGTTTAAAGGATGAGTTTGGCGGTCGGGTGATTTATTATCGAGGTCACGCTAAGGTGATGAGTCATTTGATGTTTGGTTTGATTGCTCAAACAGCCGATCAATTGATGCGACTTTTGAGGTGACGACAAGGCAATTGATTAAGTGCTTAATGATTGAATATTTGACACAGGTCAACGCATCAGCTTGTTTAAGATATGGAGAAACAAGATGATTGATCCCTAAAATCATAGCGCAACTCGGGTTTGATTAAAAAAAAGCCTCTTTTTTAAGAGGAGCTACAGCTGTGTCGGCTGGGACAATAATTTTGCAAGTTCTTCAAAAGAATCAATAATTTTACCAAATGCTCCACCAATAATGACACCGACCGCGAGGTCCATCACATTGCCTTTGACAGCAAACTCTTTAAATTCTTGAATAATACTCATTTTTTCTCCAATAATTCATTTTAAAGTTTGTGATGAATTATACATTAATTATAAGTGATTTCATTTTCACATAAGGTGATGTTTTTTATAAGATTTATCGTTCTAGTTAAAATTTTAATACAAAAAAAACCGCAATCTTTGAAAAGATTGCGGCTTTAGGAATCTTAGATCAATAATCTACAGATTATTTACCTGAACGGTTACGTTTACGTTCGTTTTCAGTCAAATAACGCTTACGGATACGGATTGACTTCGGTGTTACTTCAACTAGTTCGTCATCTTCAATGAATTCAAGCGCTTGTTCAAGCGTATATTCAACTGCAGGAACAAGTGTTAATGCTTCATCAGTACCAGATGCACGTACGTTGGTTAACTGTTTTGCCTTAGTCGGGTTCACAGTCATGTCGTCAGAACGTGAGTTAATACCAATAATCATACCTTCGTAAACTTCTAACTGAGGCTTAGCGAATAGACGACCACGGTCTTGTAATGTGAACAATGCATAGCCCAGGCAAGTACCTTGAACCATAGAGATCAACACACCGTTTTGACGTTTCGCAACTTGACCTTGTTTCATTGGACCATAATGCGAGAAGCTTGATGTCATGATACCCGTACCTGAAGTCATCGTCATGAATTCAGAACGGAAACCGATCAAGCCACGTGAAGGAACAGTTGCTTCAATACGGATACGGCCTTTACCGTCAACTTCCATATTGGTCATCTCGCCTTTACGGCTGCCCATTTGCTCCATTACAGAACCTTGGTGCTGTTCTTCAACGTCAAAAGTCACGTTTTCGTACGGTTCTTGCATTTGACCGTCAATTTCTTTCAAGATGACTTGCGGACGAGATACACCCATCTCGAAGCCTTCACGGCGCATGTTCTCAATTAAAACTGAAAGGTGAAGTTCACCACGGCCAGATACTTTGAAACGGTCAGGACTGTCAGTGTCTTCAACACGTAATGCGACGTTGTGGATCAATTCGCGATCTAGACGCTCACGAATGTTACGTGAAGTTACGAATTTACCTTCTTTACCAGCAAACGGTGAGTTGTTTACCTGGAATGTCATTGTGACTGTAGGTTCATCTACAGAAAGCGGTGGAAGCGCTTCAACAGCTTTCGGATCACAAATCGTGTCAGAAATGTTCAATGCATCAATACCCGTTACGCAAACGATATCACCTGCATTGGCTTCTTCGATGTCCACACGGTCTAAACCATGATAACCCATGATTTTTAAGATACGACCGTTACGTGTTTTGCCTTCTTTATCGATTACAGTCACTTGCGTGTTCAATTTAACTGAACCACGTTGAATACGACCAACACCGATAACGCCTACGAAGCTGTTATAGTCAAGTGAAGACACTTGCATTTGGAATGGACCATCAACGTCAACTGCTGGCGGTTCAACGATGTCTACAATTGTTTGGAACAATGGCGTCATGTCGTCAGCAAGTTCTTCTGGAGAAGGACCCGCCACACCACGAAGACCAGATGCATAAACGACCGGGAAGTCTAACTGTTCGTCAGAACCACCCAAGTTATCGAACAAATCGAATACCTGGTCAATCACCCAGTCTGGACGTGCGCTTGGCTTATCAACTTTGTTAATAATTACGATTGGCTTCAAACCACGTGCGAACGCTTTTTGCGTTACGAAACGTGTTTGTGGCATCGGGCCTTCTTGTGAATCGACAAGAAGAAGTACGCAGTCAACCATCGACATTACACGTTCAACTTCACCACCGAAGTCGGCGTGTCCCGGGGTGTCCACGATGTTAATGCGATATTCAGTATTGGTACGTGCATCCGTCCATTTAATTGCAGTGTTTTTTGCAAGAATGGTAATACCACGTTCACTTTCGATAGCGCCAGAATCCATGACACGCTCAATCTCACCCGCGCGATCACCGAGAGCACCTGATTGTTGCAAAAGTTTGTCTACAAGAGTGGTTTTACCATGATCGACGTGCGCAATAATGGCGATGTTACGGAGAGTTTTAATATCTGACATGTAAATTCAATGCGTATGTAATTTGAGGGCAAATTATACAGAAAAATACAAAACTTTTATAGTCACTGTTACCACACTCCTCAACTTTTTTTAAGGAGATGGGCTTTTTTTGATTTTGTAAAGGCGTGTAACTCGATTAGAATAGCGCCACCCTGCCTTAATTTGCATTGACACATGTCTGATTTTAATCAATCTCCTCCTCCTAAAGATCAACTCGACCTGGTATATGGTCTGGATGATCGTCCAAAACCATTTATTGCTTTTTTAGCTGCATTCCAACATTTATTGGCAATTATTGTCCCGATCGTGACCCCTGGCTTGCTAATTTGTCTGGCACTTGGGGTATCCAAAGAAGACACCAACATGATTTTATCCATGTCTCTGGTGATCTCAGGTATCGCGACTTTTTTACAGTCTAAAAAAGTCGGACCTTTTGGTGCCGGTCTGTTGATTGTTCAGGGAACCAGCTTTAACTTTATCGGCCCAATTATTGGTATTGGTTCAGCCATGGTTGCTGCCGGTACGCCAGTTGAGTCAGTCATGGCAGCAATTTTTGGTGTGGTGATTGCAGGTGCATTTATTGAAATGGGCGTGTCCCAGATTCTGCCTTGGATAAAAAAACTGATTACCCCTTTGGTGACCGGGATTGTCGTCCTTCTGATTGGTTTAACCTTAATTAAAGAAGGTCTAATCAGTATGGGCGGTGGTTATCAGGCCATGAGCGATAAAACTTTTGCCAATGCAGACAACCTAATCATGTCCTGCACAGTCTTGGCGCTGATCATTATCCTGAACCGTATCCGGATTACCTGGGTAAAAAGTTCTGCCATTTTGATCGCCCTGGTTTGTGGTTATATTCTGGCCGGCTTTATGGGCCATCTGGATTTTTCCGGCTTAAAAGATGCCCCACTGGTACAGATTCCAACTCCAATGCATTTCGGTTTAAGCTTCTCCTGGAGCCTGTTTATTCCGATGGCATTCATTTATCTGGTGACCTCTTTAGAAGCGATTGGCGATATCACGGCGACCTCGAAGCTTTCTAACCAGCCGGTCGATGGGCCAAAATGGATGCAACGCATTAAAGGCGGTGTATTGGTTAACGGTGCCAATTCATTCCTTGCCGGTATTTTTAACACCTTCCCAAGTTCGGTATTTGCACAAAATAACGGTGTGATTCAGTTGACGGGTGTAGCGAGCCGTTATGTCGGCATCTGGATTGCTGCTTTACTGATCATTCTGGGTTTGCTGCCTGCGGTTGCCGGGATTATCCAGGCGGTTCCGCAAGCGGTACTGGGTGGTGCAGTGATGGTGATGTTTGGTGCAGTAGCAGCTTCTGGCATTAATATTCTGTCTGGCGTACATCTGGACCGCCGTGCCCTGCTGATTATTGCGATTTCACTGGCACTGGGTTTAGGTGTTGCACAAGTTCCACAAATTCTTGAGCATCTTCCTGAGTTATTCCGTAATATCTTTAGCTCAGGCGTTGCTACTGGCGGTATTGCTGCCCTTATTCTGAATGTTGTACTTCCTGAAACAAAGAAGTAATTTCATGTCCAAAGAACACTGTCTAGGTCAGACTTAGGCAGTGTTCTTTATATTGGAGAGATACCTATGGATCCTAAAAGCGAAGTTTTATTAAGACAATATGATTTTTTGTCGGGTCGCATCTTACTCATTAATGCACCGACAGATGATCTACTCGCTGAATTCGATGCCTCTATCAATCCCGCTGTCTGGACATGGAATTTTAATGATTTTCACTATTTCCAGTCGCAACAAGCAGATGTCCACTTTGGCGCAGAGATGCCTGAAGCTGAGTTTGATCAGGCGGTTATTTTTGTACCCAAGTCTAAAGAACTGCTCAATTATTTACTGCATAATGTGGCAGCACAACTTAAACCGGGCAGCAGTATTTTTCTGGTCGGTGAAAAGAAAGGCGGGATAGAACGTGCAGCCAAACAGTTGCAGCCTTATGGTAAAACCCTCAAACTGGATAGTGCACGTCATTGCCAGCTTTGGCAACTGGTTCTAGACCACACGGTCGAGAAAAAATCACTTGCAGACTGGGCACAGCGTTATAGCATCTCGTCCCCGAATGGTGACCTGAATATTTGTGCCCTGCCGGGCGTGTTTAGTCAAAACCGTTTAGATATTGGGACTGCCACCTTATTACCTTATTTGTCACAAGTTACCTCGGGTAAAATCGCTGACTTTGGTTGTGGCGCAGGTGTGATTAGTGCGTATCTGGCAAAGTTGAATCCGAAAAACCGGATTTTTGCCATGGATGTTGATGCCTTTGCGCTGGCCTCCACCCAAATGACCTTTGATGAAAACCAGCTTAGCCCTGAACAGATCGAAATTAAAGCGGTCACTGGCATTGCTGATGCACCCTTGTTCTTGCATGCCATTGTCAGTAATCCGCCTTTTCATATGGGAATCGAGACCGATTACACGGCCAGCGAAACCTTGTGTAAAACTTCGCGTCGTCATTTAAAATCAGGTGGCGAGCTTTGGATCGTGGCCAACCGTTTCTTAAACTACCCGACCCTGATTGAACAAAACTTTGGTCGCTGCACAGTGAAAGCGGATCAACAAGGCTTTAAAGTGCTGTTCGCTAGCACACAAAAAAATGTTAAGGAATCGTGATGAGCGAAACGCAAAATACGATGCAGCTGCAGCGTAAGCTGGGTGCTCGTCATCTGAATATGATCGCCATTGGCGGATCCATCGGTACAGGTCTATTCCTGGCCTCGGGTGCGACCATTGCCAATGCCGGGCCAGGCGGAGCACTACTTGCTTATGCACTGATTGGTGTCATGATTTATTTCTTGATGACCAGTTTGGGCGAACTCGCTACGCATAATCCTACCTCGGGTGCATTTTTCACTTATGGCACTAAATATGTCGAGGGCGGTTTTGGTTTCGCTTTGGGCTGGAACTACTGGTACAACTGGGCCATTACCGTAGCTTTTGAGCTGGTTGCCGTTCAGTTCATCATGAAATTCTGGTTTCCCGATATTCCTGGTGTTTATTGGAGTGCAATTTTCCTGGCCATTATTTTTGGGATTAATGCCCTGACAGTTAAAGGCTTTGGTGAATCTGAATTCTTCTTCTCTCTGGTGAAAGTTGTCGCGATTATTGCCTTTATCATTATCGGTATCTGGATGATCGTGAAGATTATGCTGACCCCAGGCGCAGAAGCATTTGCCAACTGGAGTATTGGTGACGCACCTTTTGTCGGTGGTTTCCAAGCCTTAATTGGCGTGGCGATGATTGCAGGATTCTCCTTTCAGGGAACCGAAATGGTCGGGGTGGCTGCGGGCGAATCGAAAGATCCAAAGAAAACCATTCCGGTGGCAATCAAGCAGATTTTCTGGCGTATCCTGTTGTTTTATATCGTGTGTATTTTCATTATCGGCACATTGATTGCCTACAATGACCCACGCTTATTACAGGCGGCTGCGACCGACAATATTGCGCTTTCTCCTTTTACCCTGCTCTATGAAAAGGCCGGCTTTGCCTTTGCTGCGAGCATTATGAATGCGGTGATTTTGACAGCCATTCTGTCTGCGGGTAACTCAGGCATGTATTCATCTACACGCATGCTATTTGATATGGCACGTAAAGGTAGTGCGCCAAAACTGTTTGGCCGTCTGGATCCACGTGGTGTACCGATGAATGCCCTATATGCCACCACTGCAATCGCAGCACTGTGTTTCCTGACCACCTTCTTCGGTGAACAGGAAGTCTTTAACTGGCTACTCAATATGTCGGGCATGTGCGGCTTTATTGTCTGGCTCGGGATTGCGATTTCACACTATCGCTTCCGCAAAGGTTACTTGGCTCAAGGCTACAAACTGGAAGATCTGGCTTATCGCGCCAAGTTCTTCCCCTTTGCTCCTTGGTTTGCTTTTATTCTCTGTGCGATTGTCGTCCTTGGTCAAAACTATCAGGATGTTCTGGCAGGTCAATGGATGGGGGTTCTCTCGACCTATATCAGTATTCCATTGTTCTTGGCAATCTGGTTCGGATACAAATGGAAGAAAAAATCCAAACTGGTGTCTTATCAAGAGATGGATGTACAACCTATGAAACTTGATCAGGAATAAACCATCAGAAATTAAAAAATCAGCCTACGGGCTGATTTTTTAATTTCTTAGATTAGTTATGCCGCATGACAAAATTACGGTCATCAATCACAATCACTTGCTGACAGATCCCCTCTGCCTGACGCTGCTGCTCGAATACATCTGCCGGCATCGCATCAAAACTGTCAAAGAAACTGATCTCATGTTCATCTATTGCATAGATCAATGAATGATTACCGACCCCTTCTAAGGTATCGTAGAAAACAATCACGAAACGGCCTGCTTCCACCTGCTGCTGGATTTCTGCACAAGAGATCACACGCTCTTCAACAGGTATTTTAAGTGTCTGTGCTTGTTGATAAAAATCAAGCTCGACTGGCTGTTTATCTGCATCATATTCGCTAAAAAAAGCAACATCCAGTCCCAGCGTCTGCAAAGCCACTGTAAGGGCAATAGTTGAAGTTCCCATTTCCGGATTGTGACGACAGAGCTGAACCAAGTCCGGAATATGCAGGTCAATTCCATAATGATGGAAAATCATCCAGATCGAGAAAATTCCGCTATTGGCTTCCAGATTTTGTAAATCTTCAGGAATTTCAACACCCATGTTATCACTCAATTACATCTTTAATGACTCAGTGTAGTCAAAATTCAGATATAAAAAAAGCGGCTCATAGGAGCCGCTTTTTTAACAATTCAATAATTAATTATTGAGCTTGTTGTTGACCTTCAACTAGTACAGTACGGCTACCAGTGATTGTCGCGAATACACGACGGTTCATAGCACGACCTTCTTTAGTGTTGTTGTCAGCAATCGGTTGATCCCAAGCGAAACCTTGAGTAGACAAGCGAGATGCATCTACGTTGTATTCATTCACAAGTGAAGATTTAACAGAGTTAGCACGAGCCAGAGACAAACGTTCGTTTAGTGCACGTGGACCAGTGTTATCAGTGTGACCTTCGATGCGAGCAGTAGCGTTTGGATATTCAACTAGCTTCTCAGCAACTTTCGCGATTTCAGGTTTGTATTGATCTTTGATGTTTGATTTGCTGGTATCAAAGAACACACGAAGTTCCATGTTCAGGTCTTCAGTCAACTCTTGTGGAGCTGGAGCAACCGGAGTTACAGGCTCAACTGGAGCAACTTCTACTACTGGAGCAGCTGGCTTCAGACGGCCACCTAGAACTACGTTAAGACCAGCAAGTGCTGTATAGTTCCAGAATTTTTCGTCAAAGTGGTAAGTACCACGAGCTTCAGTACGTAGTGCCAATGCATCATTGATGTGCCAGAATGCACCGATACCCGCATTACCTAGAGTACCTTCTTCTTCATTACCACGAGTACCGCGATTTACACCTTCAAATTCGTATTTGTAGTGACCAGCACCTAGAAGCATGTATGGCTTCACTTTGCTGTCATAGTTGCCAGTAAATACATCAGAAGTTGCGTAGAAGTTACCTGCGATGTTTTGGCCTTTATATTCTGCACCAGGCTCAGCACTGTCAACATCACCTTTAACTTGGCTGTATTCAGCTTCAAAACCTAACCAAGGAGTAAGTTCTACACCAATAGCTGCACCTACAAATAAATCATCTTGTAATTCAGGGCCGCTTGTAAGCTCACCATCATTACCGCCATTGTTGTGCTGAGTGTCTTGGAATGTATAACCTAACATCAACGGAGTAACAGTTACGCCTGCATTTGCAGCAGCAAAAGGTGCAGCTACAAGCATAGCTAAAGCAATACGACTCATTTTCATGGATTTATCCTCCAGAGATAACAATTGTTGTTCAAGCTCAAGCCCGTAATAGGCCATCCTGAGATAGGCTTTTTATTACCCCAGTTTTATTCTTAAGCTATTCACATGGCATCATACAAACACTTTATTATTTTTCCAAGTGCTTGATTAATTTAATCAAGTAAATTATTGACAAAATTACTTACAATTTCCGTTGTAATTCAGTAATTTTTTACTCAATTTTTTATTCTGAATGACCTATTGTGATTGCCAATTATTTTTAATCGCTTTCTTGAGATTTGAGTAACAACCAAATTACATGCTCAACAAAGCATAAAAAACGCATAATTAATAACATGTTTCTTATAAAAATAATATATAAATCAGGTAACTCTATGTATAAAAAAATAACAAGAGCGTTCACTATTGTTGAGTTAATTATCTGTATTGCAGTGATTGCAATTTTAGCCAGTATTGCTTTACCTTACTTCCATGAGTATCGTTCCAAACAGGAAGCCAAAAATATTCCAATCAAATTATCTGCGATTAACCGCTATGCACGCAGCCAGGCAACAGTGTTTCATCAGAATATTGTCATCTGTCCAAGCCAGGATTCCCTGACTTGTCAATCTAACCAATGGAATAAGAGTATGTTGGTCTTTATTGATAAAAATAAAAATCGGCAAGTCGATGCGGGCGAACAAATTTTACACATTGATGCTCTAAATCTTAAATATGGCAACCTGAGTTGGCGAGGCGCATTAAGTTCACCAAGTGTCACTTATCAGGCACATACCGCCCTTCCGATTGGTTCGAATGGTAGTTTCTATTATTGTTCTGCTCAACTTTCCAGCCAGCAGCGTATTGTACTGAGTAAAATGGGACATATCCGGGTAGAAAGTCTCCCTTCTTGCTAACAGAACTATGCAGTTTATGATTGACTGCGATTAGCGCTTCAATCCTGAGTTTTTTTCAATATACTGCTTATGTTTGAAAAATTGATTAAAACTCATACGGAGATATAACAATGACTGATATCGTAATTGTCAATGGTGCACGCACAGCCATGGGTGGCTTTCAGGGTAGCCTTGCCAGTGTAACTGCACCTGAACTGGGTGCGGCTTCAATTAAAGAAGCGATTGCTCGCGCAGGCTTACAAGCAGCAGATATTGAAGAAGTCATTATGGGTTGTGTCCTTCCTGCGGGTTTGAAACAAGGCCCTGCCCGTCAAGCGATGCGTCAAGCCGGCCTTCTGGATTCAACGGGTGCTGTGACCATTAACAAACTCTGTGGTTCTGGCATGAAAGCGGTGATGCAAGCAGCCGATATGATTAAAGCCGGTTCTGCAAATATTGTGGTTGCAGGGGGGATGGAATCAATGACCAACGCGCCTTATGTATTGCCGAAAGCGCGCGGCGGCTTCCGCATGGGACATGGCGAAATTAAAGATCATATGTTCCTAGATGGTCTTGAAGATGCTGAGACAGGTCGTTTGATGGGTTCATTTGCCCAAGATATGGCAAATACCAAAGGCTATACTCGCGAACAGATGGATGATTTCGCCATTCGCTCATTGAAACGTGCACAAACTGCTGTGAATGAAGGCTATTTTTCTGATGAAATCGTAGCAGTTACGGTAAAAACACGTAAAGGTGATGTGGTTGTTGATAAAGATGAACAACCCTTCAATGCCAATATTGATAAAATTCCAACCCTGCGTCCAGCCTTTGCCAAAGACGGCACCATTACCGCTGCCAATGCCAGCTCAATTTCTGATGGTGCATCAGCTCTGGTGATTAGCTCAGCGGATCATGCCGCAGCAAAAGGTTTAAATCCTTTGGCCAAAATTGTTGCCTATGCTTCAAATTCACAGCATCCTTCTGAATTTACCATAGCGCCAGTGGGTGCAATTCAAAAGGTTCTCGATAAAGCAGGTTGGAATGCTCAAGATGTCGACCTCTGGGAAATCAATGAAGCCTTTGCCATGGTGACCATGTGTCCAATGGATGAGTTCAAGCTTGATCCTGAAAAAGTCAACATTAACGGCGGTGCCTGTGCCCTCGGTCATCCTGTCGGTTCAACCGGTTCACGTATTATCCTGACTTTGATTCATGCGCTGAAACGTACCGGTGGTAAACGTGGTATTGCTGCACTTTGTATCGGTGGCGGTGAAGCGACTGCTGTGGCGATTGAGTTGCTTTAATTAAAAGTCTCCCTTTTAAAAGAGAGATTTAGAGGGATTTTAGAAATCCTCCCCTCTTGCGGAACATCGTTCCTCATCCTTTAATAAAGGAGGGGGAATTTTAGAAATCAAAAAGCCTCCAATTGGAGGCTTTTTATCGTCAAATATTCAAAGCTGTACTTTAAATGATAAGACTTAAAGAATTTCTTTACGAAGTTGCTCAGGTGATTTCATTGACAACAAGCCCGGTGCCACATCAAATGCTGTTTTTGCACCATACTGCTGCATTTGATTTAAACGATAAGTTGCACGTGCATAAGCAACTAAAATGCTGGCTGTAAATTCTGGATTACTTTCTAGTTTTAATGAAAACTCAAGCACTTGTTTATGTGCATCACTGGTGTTTCCACTACGAATCACAAAACCACCATGCGGCATACGCTGGTGATCTTGTGCTAAAGTTGCTTCATCAATGAAATTCACAGTCGTGTCATAGTCGGCAAAATAATCCGGCATGGTCACAATCGCTTGCTTCACTGCTTCTGCATCTGCACCCTCTGCAAGCACCACATAACACTCACGGGTATGTTTTTCTTTGGTCGTTAATACTGGACGAATACCACTACGTACTTTCTCAATTGCTTCTGTTGAAGGAATGGTATATTGCACCCCTGCTTTCACACCTTCTACACGACGAATGGCATCTGAATGACCCTGGCTTAAGCCTTTGCCCCAGAAAGTATAGGTTTCACCGTCTGGCAGTAAAGCTTCACCAAATAAGCGATTGATCGAGAACATGCCTGGATCCCAACCAATAGAGATCATCGCAGTTTTCTTGCTGGCTGTTGCAGGTGCATCGACCGCTGCATAATATTCAGGAATACGTGCGTGGGTGTCAAAACTATCGACAATATTAAACTGGCTGGCCAAGATCGGACCTTGTTGCGGTAAGTCGTCTTTTGAACCGCCACATAAAATCAGCACATCAATTTTATCTTGGAAATCTGTCAGTGAGTCCATATGGAACACTTGGGTTGCTGCGAAGCAAGGAGATACCGTTTCAGGCGCACGACGGGTAAAAATACCCACAAGTTGTAAATCTGGATTCTTTTGAATGGCGGTTTCAACGCCACGACCCAAGTTGCCATAACCAGCAATACCAATACGGATAGAATTTTGCATAAAGACAAGTCACTTCATCATGAAAAAATTTAAAAAATAAATCAGATGACGATCCGATTAAAATCGCCCTCTTGATTGATTTTGCATGCTCGAAAATTAGCGCTCTGCTTACGTTACTCTCAGCATAAAGATACTTATGCTACAGCAATTTAAAGCATTCAGGATAGTATAGAAACAATCATATCTATCGTCTAAAGCAAACAAAAAGCCTGCATTGCAGGCTTTTTGTTTATAAGAAAAATAGACTTATTTACAGACAAGCTTTTTAACCCTCAGGTTAGGCACCTGTTTGATAATTTGCCTGATTCACCGCGGTCGATGCCTGGTACGGATTTTTAAAATCATTTAAACCGGCAGCCGCCTCCTGAATGTCTTTACCTTCTTTAATCACGAAAGTATCGAAACCAGAACGCTTCATGTAGTTCAACACATCTTTGAATACATCACCAGTGGCACGAAGTTCGCCTTGAAAACCTTGACGGCGTAAAAGTGCTGCAAATGAATAGCCACGGCCATCATTAAAACCGGCGAATTCAATAAAGATTGCATCTAATTGAGCTAGCGGAAATTCATTGCTTTCAGGTGAAGCATCAACGGTTAAGTACAATGCTTTTTTACCTGAAACATGGCGAAGTTGATCTAACTGATCTACCGTCAGGACCACATCACCTTGTGGTAAAACACCCTCTTCACCGATGAGCTGATAAGTATTTTCTGTCACTGTGCCATCTTTAGAGAGCACTGCGAGTGCGGTATTAAGCATATGCACGCTCCTTGAATGGTTGGATGCCAACACGGCGATAAGTATCGATAAACTCTTCAGCATCCTGACGTAGATCAAGATAGGTATTAAGAATTTCTTCTACAATATCCGGCACTACATCTGCTGCAAATGACGGCCCAAGAATGTCGCCAATTGAGGCATCATGGTCTGCATTACCGCCAAGCGTGATCTGGTAGAATTCAGCGCCTTTTTTATCAACACCCAAAATCCCGATATTACCGACATGGTGATGACCACAGGCATTCATACAACCAGAGATGTTCAAGTCCAGTTTACCCAAGTTGTAAATGGTATCCAGATCATCAAAACGGCGTGAAATCGCTTCAGAAATCGGAATCGATTTTGCATTGGCCAATGAACAGAAATCACCGCCCGGGCAGCAGATGATGTCGGTCAAGAAACCGATATGGGCACGTGCCAGGTTGTTTTGTTCAAGAGTTTGCCATACAGCGAACAAATCTTTTTGCGGCACATCGACCAGCGAGATATTTTGTTCATGCGTGGTACGTAATTCACCGAAAGTGTACTGATCGGCAAGGTCTGCAATCAGGTTCATTTCTTCGGTGCTGACATCACCCGGTGCAATGCCGGCACGTTTCAGTGAAATCGTCACAATACGATAACCTTTCACTTTATGTGCATTGGTATTGATATTGAACCACTGTTTGAATTTTGGATATTGCGCAAACAATTCAGTAAAATCTTCATCTGCATAATCTTGATAATCAAATGGGGTGAAGTTTTCATCCATTTTTGCCAAGGTGTCTGCATCGATTTTCAAAGTCTTAACAGTATGCGCAAATTCAGCTTCAACTTTCTCAGCAAATACCGCTGGCGTTAAAGCTTTGACCAAAATTTTGATACGGGCTTTATATTTGTTGTCGCGACGACCATGCAAGTTATACACACGAAGCACTGCTTCAAGATAAGCAATCAAGTCTTCACGTGGCAGGAACTCACGGATAAAGCTGCCAATCACTGGAGTACGGCCAAGACCACCACCCACTTTGATTTTATAGCCCATTTCGCCGGCTTCATTACGCACAATATATACACCGATATCGTGAAATGCAGTGGCTGCACGGTCGGTTTCTTCAAGCGCAGAGACTGCAATCTTGAACTTACGTGGCAAGAAAGCAAATTCCGGATGGAAAGTTGACCATTGACGGATCAACTCACAGGTCGGACGTGGATCGGCAATTTCACCAGCCACTACACCGGCATACTGATCCGTCGTGGTATTACGGATACAGTTGCCTGAAGTCTGAATCGCATGCATTTGCACGGTCGCCAGTTCAGCCAGCATATCTGGCACGTTTTCCAGTGCCGGCCAGTTAAACTGGATGTTTTGACGGGTCGAAATATGCGCGTAACCACGGTCATATTCTTTAGCCAAATCAGCCACTTTACGCAGTTGCTTTGAGTTCATCAAACCATAAGGCACTGCAATACGTAACATCGGCGCATAACGCTGCACATACAGACCATTTTGCAGACGAAGCGGACGATACTCATCTTCGGTGAGTTTGCCGGCTAAATAACGTTCCGTTTGGTCACGGAACTGTGCAACACGTTCATTAATCAGTTGCTGATCGAAATCAGTATATAAATACATGGCGTACAGCTGCTAGTAGTTTCTATTATATCGATCGCAAGGATAGCGAGATTAAACCTATCAATAAAATGCTTTTTATACATATTTCATAGCTGTTTTATTGATAAGCCTGCCAAAGTTTCACTGATATCACGGTTTAGCGCATTTAGTGTAGTTTTAAAGCAATAACGCTTTAATTCATCAATCGTTAGCAGTTATCTTCATATAGTGATATTTCAATCTTTTACCCTTTTTTGTCTTTTAAATAATTAAAAATATTACCATTTTTCACTCTCACCCAAAAACTGACCGACAAAATCATAACGTATCTTTGAACGTGAAAATTTAATCGGACAGGCCAGTTGTGCTTCGGTCTGCTGACTATCGGGTTTTAATGGAACCTGTACTAGCCATTCTCGCTGTTGCGCTAAATCAGAATGTAAAGCTTCTTCAAGTTTTAGCACCGGCTCGACACAGACATCCAGCGCTGCGAATAGTGTTTGCCATTCCGCTAATGGTTTTGACTTTATTCTATTTTGAATTGCCTGTTTCACCGCAGCACGATCTTCTGGAGCAAAAGAATTGCCTTTTTCTAGAATAATCGGCAGTTCTAAAGCCTGTGCCAATCCCTGCATAAATTGAGGTTCCAGACTGCCAATCGACAGATAACGTCCATCCTGTGTTGCATAATAGTCATAGAAAGTCCCGCCATTCAGATAGCCAGACTCAGGTCGTTGATGCTGATTGCCAGCCAGACTGGCGGATGCGGCCAGATTATTCATGGTGACCACACAATCGGTCATGGAAATATCAATATATTGACCTTTACCGCTGCGCTGGCGTTCGATCACTGCCGCCAGAATTGCAATCACGGCATGCATAGAACCACCGGCTACATCGGCAACCTGAATGCCTAAAGCAGGTGGCCCACTTTCGATCCGGCCACTGTGTCCAGCAATACCGGACAAGGCCAGATAGTTAATATCATGTCCTGCTTTCGCTTTGTAAGTACCGGTTTGGCCATAGCCAGTGATGGAACAGTAAATTAATTTGGGGTTAATTTCGCTTAAGGTTGAGTAGTCCAGCCCAAGCCTTTGCATCACGCCGGGACGGAATTGCTCAATCACAATGTCATAATCTGCAACCTTGGATTTGACCAGTTCGATATTGGTCGGATCTTTCAAATCCAGTGCTACCGATTGCTTGTTTCGGTTCAGATAACTCTGTGAAGTGGCCTGTCCATTGGCAAAGGGGGGCATTAATCGCAACAGGTCCGGGCGGGTCGGTGATTCAATATGCACAACCTCGGCGCCGAGATCAGCCAGATATAATGTCGCGAATGGGCCTGGTAATAATGTAGAAAAGTCTAGAATTTTCAATCCTTTTAAGGTATATGACATTGGAGTATTTACTCTACTTATATTGCTTTTTTCAGCATCATAGAAACATAAATGCATAAAAACAATGTCATGTTCAGCCATTTACCTTGATAGTTTCGGCAATCTAATATGTAAGAAAATGGCAAAGGTGTTCTTGTAAATTGCCATTGCTTTATTATTTTTCGTCATTTAGGTCAAATATTAGTGAACATTAAAGAGACTGAAGGATTAAACATGAGTCGTGATACGATCAGTATCCATTTCGTCAATGCAGCCTTATCTGGTGTCAAGCGCTTAGGCATGGATGTCGATACTTTATTGTCTCACGTCGGAATTGAAGCAGAACTGCTGCATCAACCCAAAGCCCGTATTTCACCTGAACAATATACCCGCTTTATTAAAATGTTATGGATGGTGACCCAGGACGAGCATGTCGGCTTTGACAAACAGCAACGCCGGTTAGGCACTTTTGCCATCATGTGTCAGCTCATCATTCATGCCAAAACCTTAGGTGATGCACTGGAACTTTCCTCGCAGTTCTATAAACTCTTCGGTGATGACTGGTCGGTGACCCTGGAACGTGACAAACACGAAGCACGTCTGGTGCCCCTCATTCCAAATGCGATGGATCCGGATCATTTTATTACCGAAAGCATGCTGATGATCTGGCATGGTCTGGCATCTTGGCTGATTGAACGTCGTTTACCGCTGGAACGTGTGCATTTTAGCTATCCACGTCCAGTCCATGCCGATGAATATGATGCCCTGTTCTTTGCGCCGGTAATGCAGTTCGACATGCCACGTACCGAAATCACCTTTGCTGCGGACTATCTGGACCTGCCGATCCGTCAGAATGAAGAAACCTTAGAGGAATTCTTAAAAGCTGCGCCTGCTCAGCTCCTAGTGAAGTTTAAAAATACCAACTCGCTGACCTCAAGAATCCGTGATGTATTGAAGAGCCAGATTGGCGAAGAAATGCCGACATTGAATGATGTCGCGTCAATGCTGTATTTATCTCCTCAAACCTTGCGCCGCCGTCTGGCAGCCGAAGGTAAAAGCTATCAAGGTGTGAAAGATGCCTTGCGCCGTGATGCCGCGATTCATCTGTTATTGAATCCAGATCTAACCCTCGAAGATGTCGCGCAGCAGGTCGGTTTCAGTGAAACCAGTACCTTCCATCGTGCCTTCAAGAAATGGACCGGTGTAACCCCAGGTCTATATCGCCAGTTGCATGGTTATCATTAATTAAAATTCTCGATATCCTCTTCTCCAGCCCAGGCTTCCAGACCTGGGCTTTTTTTATTGGCAAAAATCGTCAAATGATCTGGTCCGTTCTCGTCATTGCACTTCAAAATTTAAGTATTACACTCGAGTCATTAGAATAATTTTCAGCAAATTAATAAAAGGGACATGCTATGAGCGAGGCATATATTATCGACGCCATTCGCACGCCACGCGGAAAAGGTAAAAAAGATGGATCTTTACATCAAGTCAAACCCATTTCATTACTGACTGGCTTACTTAACGAACTTCAGGCACGTCATCAATTTGATACATCAAAAGTCGATGATATTGTGCTGGGTTGTGTCACACCGATTGGTGATCAAGGCGCCGATATTGCCAAAACCGCGGCGATCGCAGCGGGTTGGGACAATGATGTCGCCGGTGTACAAATCAACCGTTTCTGTGCTTCCGGTCTGGAAGCTGTCAATCTGGCTGCACAAAAAGTCCGTTCTGGCTGGGAAGATCTGGTCGTTGCAGGCGGCGTCGAATCCATGTCCCGCGTAGCGATGGGTTCCGATGGCGGTCCTTGGGCACTAGATCCTGAAACCAATATGGCCTGTGATTTTATTCCGCAAGGTATTGGCGCGGACTTGATTGCCACGATTGACGGTTATAGCCGCACCGACGTAGACCAGTTTGCCGAGCAATCCCAGAAGAAAGCCGCTGCCGCACAAGCCAATGGTTATTTCAACGCTTCTGTTATCCCGGTCAAAGACAAGGCCGGTGTGGTGATTCTGGACAAAGACGAATTTATCAAACCGACCACAACTGCTGAAGGCTTAGGCAAACTCAATCCTAGTTTCGCGACCATGGGACAGATGGGCTTTGATGCCATCGCCCTACAAAAATATCCTGAAGTTGGCACGGTGAATCATGTGCATCATGCCGGGAATTCTTCCGGAATCGTCGATGGTGCAGCCGTGGTTCTCATCGCATCGGAACAAGCGATCAAAGAACAAGGTTTAAAACCGCGTGCCAAAGTACTGGCCACGGCGCTGGTCGGGGCTGATCCTACCATTATGCTGACCGGCCCTGCCCCGGCAGCACGTAAAGCTTTGGCTAAAGCTGGCTTGACGATTGATGATATTGACCTGTTTGAAGTCAATGAAGCTTTTGCTGCGGTGGTGATGCGATTTATTAGCGAACTCAATGTTGATCCAGCGAAAGTGAATGTGAATGGTGGTGCAATCGCTATGGGTCATCCATTGGGCGCAACAGGCGCGATGATTCTGGGAACTTTACTGGATGAGTTAGAACGCCAAGGCAAAAAACGTGGACTAGCCACACTGTGTGTCGGTGGCGGTATGGGCATCGCCACCATTATTGAATTGGTTTAACTCAAATATTTAAAGTGTTTGATTCACGTTTTAGTCATATGCAACCTGAGCAAAACCAAAGCACTGCTTTGGTTTTAGCGCAAGATCATTGTTTTACAAAATTAATAGATTTTGCGTATGACAATGGTTTTGCCTACTTTTGCTAAATGAGAAATACATTTCGTAAGGCAGGTCGAACTGAAGCTTAAACCAAGAATTTAGATGAATTTGGAAAGGCTCCGGAATAAGGAAAATTTCTAAAATCTAATCAGGATATTAATTCCAAATTCATCCCATTATGATCTGGATAAAAATTTATGAGCGCAATTCAATATCAAAAAACTGAAGATAATATCGTCACTCTGACCTTTGATTCTCCAAACCAGTCTGCCAATACCATGAATGCAGATTTTCGTAGCGCTTTGGCTGAAACCGTAGAAAAACTCAAAGCTGATGAAAATATTACAGGCATCATTTTCCGGTCTGCGAAAAAAACTTTCTTTGCCGGTGGTGATCTGGATGAACTGATTCAAGCTACACCTGAACATGCGACTGAATTCTTCAACATGATTGAAGAGATGAAAGCACAGATGCGTTATATCGAAACCCGCGGCATTCCGGTTGTGGCTGCACTAAATGGCACAGCACTGGGCGGTGGCTGGGAGATTGCTCTGTGTGCCCATCATCGTATTGCCTTGAATGACCCTAAAAGCAAGTTTGGCCTGCCTGAAGTCACACTGGGTTTACTACCCGGTGGCGGTGGTATTGTCCGTAGCGTGCGCCTGCTCGGCCTGCAAAATGCCTTTCCCTTGTTGATGGAAGGCAAACAGTTGGGTATAGAGAAAGCCCGATCTTTAGGGCTGATTCACGATATTGCAGACAATACCGATGAACTCTTAGACAAAGCCATTGTCTGGATCAAAACCAATCCGAAGTCACAACAGCCTTTTGATGTAAAAGGCTACAAAATTCCGGGTGGTAGCCCTTCAACGCCAGCAGTTGCACAGATGCTGGCAATTGCCCCGGCGATGCTGCGTGATAAAACCAAAGGTTGCTATCCTGCACCTGAAGCAATCATGTCGGCAGCGGTAGAAGGTGCTCAGGTCGATGTCGATACGGCGCTGACCATTGAATCGCGTTACTTTACTTATCTGGCCACGGGTCAGATTTCTAAAAATATGATCGCTACTTTTTGGCATGGATTGAATGCGATCAAATCCGGTGCCAGCCGTCCCCAAAAGATTGCGAAATGGAAAGCCACTAAAGTTGGCATTCTGGGCGCAGGCATGATGGGCGCAGGCATTGCTTATGTGACTGCCAGCAAAGGCATCCAGGTTATTTTAAAAGACATTTCGATTGAAGCGGCTGAAAAAGGCAAAGCTTATAGCCAGAAACTGCTGGATAAAAAAGTAGCTCAAGGACGTTTATCTGCTGATCAACGAGATCAGGTTTTAAGCCTGATTCAAGCGACTGCATCCAATCAAGATCTGGCCGCTTGTGACCTGATCATTGAAGCGGTGTTTGAAAATCCCGCACTGAAAGCTCAAGTCACACAAGAAGCAGAACAGTATCTTGCCAGTCATGGCGTGATGGCATCAAATACTTCGACCCTGCCTATTACAGATTTAGCTCAGGCTTCAAAAAATGATCAAAACTTTATCGGTCTGCATTTCTTTAGTCCGGTCGATAAAATGCAGCTGGTCGAAATTATCAAGGGTCAAAATACTTCAGCAGAAACACTGGCCAAAGCCTTTGATTTTGTCCAGCAGATTGGCAAATTACCGATTGTGGTAAATGACAGCCGTGGCTTCTTTACCAGTCGTGTCTTTGGTACGTTCGTTCAAGAAGGTTTGCGCCTGCTGGCAGAAGGCGTGCATCCGGCACGGATTGAAATGGCTGCACTCAAAGCCGGTATGCCAGTCGGGCCTTTGGCCATTCAGGATGAAGTGTCCTTGACCCTATCCGAACATGTGGCCAATGAAAGATACAAGGCCTTAGAAGTACAAGGTCAGACCATCACCAAATCATCCGCAGATGAAGTCATTCACAGCATGATTCATGAGTTTAACCGCAAAGGTAAGGCTGCCGGTGCAGGTTTTTATGATTATCCAGAAAATGGTAAAAAGCAGCTCTGGACGGGTCTCAACCACTGGAAAAAAGAGGTTGATCTTTCTGAACAGGAAATGATAGATCGTTTGCTGTTTGTGCAGGCACTGGATACCGTGCGCTGTCTGGAAGAAGGCGTGCTGGAGTCTGTGGTCGATGCCAATGTCGGTTCCATTTTTGGCATTGGCTTTGCAGCCTGGACGGGTGGCGCGGTGCAATTCTTAAATCAGTATGGTCTGGCCAAGGCGCTGACCCGTGCCAAGGTACTCGAAAACAAGTATGGTGAACGCTTCAAAGCACCGCAACTCCTGAAAGACCGGGCAGCAGAAGGCCAGCCGATTCAATAATTTTGAGCTCTAAATAAAAAGAGGAACTGAGTTGCTCTTTTTATTTTCCGGATCTGGCTGAATCACTGGATACACTCGTCTAATGACAGATTTTGATCTGCTTTTTGATCAATTTATGTTATAAAGTTACATAAGTTTGATATCCACGTGGGTAAGACCTATGACTGATCACAGTTCACCTGAAAAATCCCCTTGGGGTTGGAAAGCACTTATTATCTTCTGTATTTTAGGTGGATTATTCATGTTTATTTTTTGGCTTGCGGTGACGAATGAACCGGATTACATGCCAAGCCAGCAAAATAAACAAACCACCCAGCAGCATGCTTTTAAAAATGCACCGACCATGTCTCCTGAAGCAATTGCGAAGGCTCAAGCAGATCGTGAGGCACGTGCGACTGCCAATACGGCTCATTCCGATACAACAGCGAATGAACATAATATGTCAACTGAAGAACATGCCAATATGGAGAGTGCCGAGCATAGCTCAGCGCATGGCCACTGATCTTGATTCAGTAAGGGCGTAAAAAAGCGAGGTCAATGCCTCGCTTTTTTGTATCTCAATAACTAAAAAATTAAAGGTTTAAATACATATTAATATGCGGGATGCCGCAATCCAGATAGTCTTCGCCCTGAACCTTAAAACCCAATGCCTGATAAAAACCGATGGCATGTACTTGCGAAGACAGTTTTAAATCTTTTCGATGATCTGCTTTGGCATAATCGATAATCGCCTGCATCAATTGCTGCCCGATCTTCAAGCCACGATGTGGCTTTAACACTGCAACACGACCTACACTGTTATTCGCCAGCAATCTTGCAGTGGCTATCGCATGCCCCTTTTCATAGACCACAAAATGGATGGAAATGGCATCTTGCTCATCCCATTCTTCTTCAGCAGCGATATTCTGTTCTTGAATAAACACGGCTTCGCGAATGGTTTTGGCATGCTTCGCTAAATCCTCCCAACCACCCGAAACAATTTTAAGCTCTGAATCCTTTAGCATTTAGAACCAATCCCCTGCTGATCCCACTGATTATTCAATAACAATTCCAGTGAATGTTTTTGGATAGCGTACATTTCTTTCAAGTCCTGAATCTGTTTCAAGACCTCCTGATCGGGTTGTTGGTAATCTTTGCGTTTCGTCGCCAGAATCATTTTATTTTTACTGGTATGTTCCAGTGCCACAAACTCAAAAACTTTGGTTTCATAACCATAGGCTTTCAGCAATAACGCACGAATGGTATCGGTCAGCATTTCTGCCTGTTGACCGGCATGAATACCAAATTGCAGCATCGGACTCAGCACTTTTGGCGCCTGTAACTGTGGGCGCAATTCCTTATGGCAACATGGCGCACACATGATCATCTGTGCATTCAGGCGAATACCGCTGTGAATCGCAAAATCCGTTGCCACATCACAGGCATGCAAAGCGATCATTACATCCAGGCGTTTCGGTGCATAAGTACGCACATCGCCCTGAAAAAAGTCGAGCTGATCAAAGCCAGATTGTTGCGCGACCTTTTGGCAGAACTCGACCATTTTCGGATTCAGTTCCACCCCTGTAACCCACGGCGTCTCACCATGTTTTTGCATATAGTCATATAAAGCACAGGTCAGATAGCCTTTACCGGAGCCAAAATCCACCACACGCAGACCTTCGACTTGTGGCTTGAGTTGCGCCAATGCACCCGAAAAAATCTCGACAAATTTATTAATCTGTTTCCATTTAAGCGCCATGCTCGGAATGATCTGCGCGTTATGATCGCTAATGCCGAGATGCTGTAAAAAGATGCTGTCCTGATCAACATAACGTTGTTTAATCCGGTCATGACCCTGTTCAGCGGACTTGACCTGAAGCGTCGAGTTTTTGTTTTTAGTACGGGTCAACATGGCTTTTTTCTTGTTTTTTTTCAGCTGTAATTCTTCATCTAGCGTCATTAAATTGGCTTGCTTGCAACATGCTAATAATACTGTCACCTGTGCCAGTGCATCCGCTAAAGGATAGTTTTTGGTGACATCCTGAGTTTTATGGCGATACAAACAGCTCAGTACTTTTTGCCCATTTAATGAAATGACTCGCAAGGTCATTTTCTCTAAATCCTGCAGTTCACCTTTATACTGGCTTAAGATCAGACGATCAAATTGATCACTTTCAACAGCTTGCTGAAATACATCTAAAAACTGCTGTTCTTGGTCTGAGAGAGTTGCCAACGTTGACATAGATAAAACCTGAAATGAATTGCCCCTCAAGTTTAAATCTTCTTAACCTAAAAGCAAAATTGAATTACTATACAAATGTATATTTTAAAGAAGAATGACAATCATGCAGAATGCGCCGCTGGTTCCAGATTATGATCACACTGAGGAACGAATTAATTATATCAGTCATGCTGTGGGTGCTGGACTATCGGTAATTGCTGGTATTCTTTTGATTATTAAAGGGTCTTATCTCAGTACTGGACAATGGATTGGACTTTGGGTCTATGCGCTGAGCATGATCTTGCTGTTCTCTGCGTCGATGCTCTATCACATGGCCACCTCAGCAGACCGTCGTTATTTTTATAAAAAAGTTGATCATACTGCAATTTATTATTTAATCGCCGGAACCTATACGCCTTTCCTGTCAATTGCCATTCCAACAGCCAAAGCCCAGTATTTATTGATTGCACTCTGGGTGATCGCCCTCATTGGTACACTGTTCAAGTTCGTTTTCATTCATCGTTTCCAGAAAATTTCTTTGGCGGCTTATCTGGCCATGGGCTGGCTGGCGCTACTGGTGATGGATGATATGCAACAATATCTCAGTGCTCAATCTTTGACCTTTCTGATCATTGGCGGATTGGCTTATACCGTAGGTGCATTGTTTTACGCTTTAAAAAGAGTAAGATATACCCACGCTATCTGGCACATATTTGTATTGATAGGCGCAGGATCACATTTTCTGTCTATCTATCTTTACGTGATTTAATCATCTTCTTTTTCATTTCAGTGACCCTGAGCGAGTTAAAGCGAGAAGATTGCAGTTGTTTTTTTAAAAAATTACGCCTTTTTTAAAAAGATTACGCTTTTAAAACTAAGCTTTTTTATTTTTAGTAAGTGTAAGGTTCTTCATGGCGTCGTCTAATTCTGCTGCTCAGCCAGCACAAAATTCAAAATTTCGCGTTTTAACCGCGAGCTTGGTCGGTACTACAATCGAGTTCTTCGATTTTTATATCTATGCCACTGCTGCTGTCATTATTTTTCCATATCTGTTCTTCCCTGCAAGTACAGATCCGATGACTGCCACCATTCAGTCGCTTGCCACTTTCGCCATTGCCTTTATTGCCCGCCCGATTGGTGCGGCACTCTTTGGTCATTTGGGTGACCGGATCGGGCGAAAAGCCACATTGGTCGCTGCCTTGCTGACCATGGGTATTTCCACCGTTGCGATTGGCCTCTTGCCCACTTATGCGCAAATCGGGATTGCTGCACCACTCTTGCTTGCACTCTGTCGTTTAGGTCAGGGCTTGGGGCTGGGTGGTGAATGGTCAGGTGCAGTACTTCTTGCCACCGAGAATGCACCTGAAGGTAAACGTGCCTGGTATGGCATGTTCCCGCAACTGGGTGCTCCAATCGGCTTTATTCTGGCAACAGGTTCTTTCCTGACGTTGGGCGCTTTCATGTCTGAGGCTGACTTTATGGCTTGGGGCTGGCGTATTCCATTTATCTCAAGTGCCTTGCTGGTGATTGTCGGTTTATGGATTCGTTTAAAACTGCATGAAACCCCGGCATTCCAAAAGGTGCTAGATAAACAAAAAGAAGTGAACATTCCATTTGTTCAAGTCTTCAAAAAACATTCTCGCATGCTGGTACTCGGCACCATCGCTGCAATCTGTACCTTCGTGGTGTTCTACCTCACCACAGTATTTGCATTGCAATGGGGTACTAAACAGCTAGGTTATTCTCGTGAAGAATTCCTGCAATTGCAGTTGGTTGCAACCCTATGTTTTGCTGCCTTTATCCCACTTTCTGCAGTATTGGCCGAGAAATTTGGCCGTAAAACCACCTCGATTGCAGTCTGTGTTATCTCTGCCATCTTCGGGATTTTCTTTGCAGATATGCTGGAATCTGGCAGCACGCTGGTGGTATTCCTGTTCTTGTGTATTGGTCTGGCGATCATGGGCTTAACCTATGGGCCAATCGGTACTGTATTGTCTGAAATATTCCCGACTTCAGTACGTTATACCGGTTCTGCATTGACCTTTAACCTGGCAGGCATCTTTGGTGCATCCTTTGCTCCGCTGATTGCCACCAAACTGGCAACAACTTATGGTCTGTCTGCAGTCGGTTATTACCTGACCGCAGCATCAATCCTGTCACTGATTGCATTTCTGTTGATTCGTGAAACCAAGAATGATGATGTAAATAATCAAATTTAAAGTCTTAGTTTGATTTAAAAGCCAGCATTCGATGCTGGCTTTTTTATGATTTCACAACAAAACTCTGCTACTTATCTCGTTAAATTTGCTCAACAATCAAATGGACTCAACCAGACAATGAGGCAAGGCAATGCAGGAACTTATTGAATCCCTAACCCAGGAACAGTTGGTCAATATTATTATTTTGCTGGAAGATGATAAAAAAATAGAGGCCGTTCGCTATATCACCGAGCACACGACCTTGGATGAAATCCAGGCGCTGCAAGTGATTGAGGAAATTGTCCGTGAGCACGATGTGGTCATGAAAACTGAAAGCACAGGACCGCGCTTTAGTGATGATGCGGGTGAGATTGACCTGGTAACGCCTCCCCTTGAAATTCCGACCCATCCGAGCCTGAATACCCCCACAGAAGCTGAAATCACCGCACGACAATTACGTGAAGACGTCCCAACCCGAAAAATTGAAAATAAAATCTGGATTCTGGCAGCCATTGCAGTGCTGTTATTGATCCTGATCTGGATCATCAGTTAAAGCTGAACAGGACAATATCTCCATTTAGATCAGTTCAATAATATCAATGGTGGGTGGTACTCTAAAACGAAAAGGTACGCCGACCAAACCGGTGCCAACCGTGACAAACACATCTGCATGTTCATGACGGTACATGCCCTTCTTGTGCCCCAAAATTGATACTTTTTTCATGACATAATCGGTCAGCCAAGGCAATTCCACCTGTCCGCCGTGGGTATGTCCAGCCAGCATGAGAGGACGTGTCGGCAATTTGGGAATCATATCCACCGTATCGGGATTATGCGACAAAATGACCCAAGGCTTGTCCTGAGGTAAATCTGGCAGACTGCGCATATCGGCTTTACCTGCCCAGAGATCGCCCACACCCAAGAGCCGAAATTCATCAAATTCGACAATTTGCCCTTCAATATCCATGACCTGATTGACTTGCAGTGCATAACGCAACAGTTCCTGAATCGGTGGTCCCGGATATTGCTCGTCATGATTGCCATTGACGGAATAGACTGGGGCATGAATTTCTTTTAAAACTGCCAGTTCTTGTGCCAGTTTATTTTCCGGCTCATAAGTCCAGTCCCCGGCCACCACCACCAAATCGGGTTGAACATGATTTAACTTATGCACAATTTGTCGCAACTGCCGTTCATGACCAGAAAACAGACCGATATGTAAATCTGCAATCAAGGCAATCCGGACGGGTTGCTTTAAGCGTTTATCCGCATTGATCTGATATTGTGTCGTTTTCACTTGAATTAAATGCGGCTCGATAAAGCGTGCATAACTCAAGACGGCGCTGATCAAAAATACAAAAACAGCTTCATGCAAGGAATAATAACCACTCCATCCGGCATAAATACTGAAGAACACCAGTGGAACCAGTAAATAGGACAGGTAAAAAGCCAACAAATGACAAAATGCTTTAAATGGATGAATAGTCTCGGTACGAGATTGACTCGACCATGCCTGGTACACAGCCCAGATGGCCAGAATGGCCATGCCTAAATAAAAATAAAAAAGTACGGAACTGGTATCCCACATAGATTTGCCTTGTCGAGTCGAGAAGCTGATTACTGGCTTTATATTTATCTTTTCATAGCTGGCAATTATACTCAATTCTAATTTTTCATTCTTCGACTTATATGGCCACTGCTTCCCTCGCTCAAGCTCATTCAAAATTTTCCTGCTTTTCATCAATTTACCGCTATAAAGCTGGAATTTTACTGAGCTGTAGCATGATCTTGGGTCTTCCTGCATGCAGTACTTTGCCCAAGCAAACTGAGCAGCCTAGCCAGATGGCATTTGAAACAGATACCTCACAAACCAGTTTGGCGCAAATTGTTGAACCTTTACGTGAACAGAACATCGGCCTGACCGGTTATCGTGTGCTCTATGACCCACTCGAAGCACTGGGTGCGCGTATCCAGCTGATTAACAAGGCCGAGCGTAGTCTGGATCTACAATATTATATTTGGGACAACGACCGGATTGGCACCCTTGCCCTGCATGCGATTATTCAGGCGGCAGATCGTGGCGTAAAAGTGCGTCTGTTAATGGATGACAATAATGCCAAGAAAATGGAAGGCATTTATCTGGCCTTAAACCAGCATCAGAATATCGATGTCAAACTGTATAATCCCTACCGTTTTCGAAAATATCGTGCCATGGACATGGTGCTGGATTTAAAGCGTATTAATCGCCGCATGCATAATAAAAGCTTTATTGCCGACAACCAGATTGCCCTGATTGGTGGACGCAATATGAGTAACCAGTATTATAATGTCAGTGAAATTTATCAGTTTTCCGATGTCGATGTGATGCTGGTCGGTGCAGCCTCAGATGAAATCATTCATTCCTTCGATGAATACTGGAATGATGATTATGCCTATCCGGTGCAACAGATTGTCAATCCGCGCCATCATGGCTTACGCTTTCCAAGCCTGAAGCAACAACTGGAAAAGCACAGTCAGGATCAGGCCACACAGAATTATCTGGATCTGGCCAATCGTTCCAGAGCATTTGACCAATGGCTGGAACAAAACATTCAACTGGATTGGGTCGAAGCCGAAGTGGTCAAAGATCCTCCAAGCAAAATCAAGGCCAAGGCCAAAGCCGAAGAACATCTCAACTTCCAGTTATTACAACATCTGGAAAAACCTGAACAAAGTGTTGATATTGTCTCTGCCTATTTTGTTCCGGAAAAAATTGGCGCAGATCGTTTAAAGAAACTGGCGGATGAAAATATCGAGGTCCGTGTCTTGACCAATTCGTTTAAAGCCAATGATGTTGCCGTGGTACATGCCTTTTATGCCAAATATCGTCAGGATTTATTAGAAAATGATGTGCAGCTGTATGAGTTTCTTGCAGCGCCAGATGCCGATCATCTCAATGCCAATACAGCGGAAATTTCCAAAAAAGCCAAAGTCAGCCTGAAAGGTTTAAGCCGCTCCAGCCTGCATGCCAAGCTGATGGCAATCGATCAAAAACAGGTGTTTATTGGTTCTTTTAACTTTGATCCACGTTCTGCCTATCTCAACACTGAAATTGGTGTCTTACTGAATAGTCCCTCTTTAGCACAGGCAGTGCACCAAACCATGGATCAGAACTTAAGTAAATATGCCTATAAACTGGTGCTGGATGCCAACCAGAATATTAACTGGAAAATCAAGAAAGCCAATGGAGAGGTTAAAACCTTCACCAAAGAACCCGGAATAAGATGGTACCAAAAAGCTGGACTTAAACTGATGTCCTGGTTGCCGATCGAAGGGTTTATGTAAGTGACAAACAGCTTGAGTTGAACTATTTAAAATAGCCTCTTATTTAACGCTGCCTGCTTCTCATGGATTTGCCCAAGTTTCAGACATTCGAGTGTGGCAAGGATGTCACATATTATCTATCACGACAGGACGTCGTGTATGGCTAATAAAGACTTTTGCCTACTTTTGGTCTGTCAAAAGTAGAGTTTCGCCAACACAAAGCCATTTAAATGTTTAAAGCAAAGATAAGGCTATACACGTCTATTCCCAAGAATAGATATCAAATGCCTAAATTTCTCATCCAGTTGTTTTTTATTAAGTCTTTTCTAGTACACGCGATTGCAACTCCACCAAGCCAGCCTGCATGGTTTGCTGTACCACACGGGTCAGGCTTTCAACAGTGTGCCCCTCAGTTGCGATTGCAGGTAAAGCCACTAAATGTGCAATCACTTGTGGCATTTCCAGTACTTTTTTGACATGGGCTGCAAAACTGATGTCATTGATAAACGGCGCAACCACATCGAGGTCGCCCTGCTGATTCACATAACAAATCAGGCAAATTTGCACAGGACGCTGTGCCTCAATCGCAGCACCCAAAATCCGGCCGTGTACTTTTTTAATGGCTCGCCCATCTGAAGTGGTGGCTTCAGGAAAAAATAATACGGGAATATTCTGTTTTAAAAATCCGGTAATCTGTTCGCGGATACGCACCGAATCACCAGAACCACGTTTGATAAATAAAGTGCCGCCACCTTTGGCCAATTTACCCAGAATTGGCCAGTTTTCAATTTCTGCTTTGGCCAGAAAAAATACGCGTGCCCCTGAACCTAAAACTGCAATATCGAGCCAGGACACATGGTTACTCACCCATAAAGCGGGTTCGCGCGGAATTTCGCCGTGCACCTGGACTTCTATATTGAATACTTTGCACAACTGTCGACAAAAATGTTGCACATAACGGGTATTCGTTGGATTGTTCGGATTTTTGTATAAACCGTGACGGAAAACCAAATAGAACCCTTCACTGATAACAGCCAGTGAAGCTGTTACTTTTCGCGTATAAAGCCAGAATTTTGCCAAGCCATGTCGGTGAGATGTTTGATCTTGTACAGTTGGGTTCATAAAAACGTCACTAAATCCTAAGCTAGATACAGGGAATATCCACGAATTAAACTCATTCTATACTGTTCATTCGCAACATGCATTGATAATAAAAACCGACCAATAAGATCTATATCTTCAATTTTAATTGGATTAATAAATCATTTAGAATAAAAACATCGGAATATTAGATTAAAAAGAATCGCTGCCATGCCAGATCAAACCCAGCCTGCGAATGAAAAGCTTCAGCCTTTACAAGTGCTCAAATATATTTTGGGTGGTACCTGTATCTATGCCGCTGTACTGGTAACACTTGCACAACTGTTTGTCACCGCACTTTAAACCAAAGCCGCGCTAATTCAGTATCTGCCTCGCTCTTTTTCAACTACACTAAAGCTTTCAAGTGGAGATTGGCCTGAGTGGAATATTTAGAACAACATCGGGGGAAAGAACGCGTCATTCTGGTGAGTGTCAGCGTACAAATGCTGGATGACCTTGATGCTGAAGAGTTTAATCTGCTGGCGCAATCTGCAGATGCCGAAATTCTGGAACATATTCATGCTCAACGCGTCAAACCGGATGCCAAATTTTTTATCGGGTCAGGCAAAGCAGAAGAAATCGCCGAACGCGTAAAAGAACTGGACGCCAATCTGGTCATTGTCGATCATGCCCTGACACCGGCCCAGGCCCGTAATCTGGAACAGGTCATCAAGTGCCGTGTGGTCGATCGTACCGAACTGATTTTAGATATTTTCGCCCAGCGTGCCCGTACCTATGAAGGCAAGCTGCAAGTCGAACTGGCACAACTGCAACATTTATCATCCCGCTTAATTCGCAGCCGTGGCAATCTCGACAGCCAAAAAGGCGGCATTGGCTTGCGTGGCCCGGGTGAAACCCTGCTTGAAACTGACCGTCGTTTACTGCGTATTCGCATGGGACAACTGAAAGCCAAAATTGATAAAGTCCGCCAGACCCGAATGCAAGGTCGTATTGCCCGTCAAAAAGCAGCTGTCCCCACTGTGTCTTTGGTCGGTTATACCAATGCCGGCAAATCGACCCTGTTTAACCTGCTGGCCAAGAGTGATGTCTATGCAGCCGATCAGCTTTTTGCCACCTTGGACCCGACTTTAAGACGTCTGGAATGGGATGGCATCGGTAATCTGGTATTGGCAGATACGGTGGGTTTTGTTCGCAATCTTTCCCACTCGCTGGTTGAATCCTTTAAGGCGACCCTGGAAGAAACCGTAGAAGCTACCCTGTTGCTGCATGTCATCGATTCAAGTAGTCCAGAAATGCTGGAGCAGATTGAAGCGGTTGAAAAAGTCCTGAAAGAAATTGGTGCCGATGTTCCGATCCTGCAGGTTTACAATAAAATTGACTGTAGCGGCGATGAGGCCAAAATTATTTATCGACGCCCGGGTGAGCCAGAACGTGTCTATGTTTCAGCACATAGTGGCGAAGGGATCGACCTGCTGCGTAAAGCGGTACATGAAGCCCTGATGGGACAATTGCAATCCTTTGACCTGATTCTGAAACCCGCCTACGGCAAGCTGCGCAACCAGCTTTATGGTTTAAATGTAATCCAGTCAGAACATTATGATGATGAAGGTCAGCTGCATTTACATATTCGGATTGCAGCACAAAAACTGGAGCAGCTGATTAAACAGGCGCATTTACCTTTAGATGAAATTTTGGGAAAACAGGCACAGCAGTTTCAACGTCCACTGGAAGCGTTTGAAATCCGGTCAAAGATCGAGTAAAACTTGATAAGTAAACTTAATAATTGATCATACGAATGAACTGGATAAAACGAATAGACTGGCCAGCATGGATCGGCACCCTGTTACTTATTATTGTCTTTCGGGAAGCATCCGTCTGGCTCATGACCCAGCTGGATCATCCTGAATTGGGCAATCTGGTAGGATTGCTCAGCTTATTGATTGCCCTTTTTACCTGGCGCTATTTCGGTAAACTTCCCGCTCGTCTCGTAGACACCAATAACAAGCTGATGAAGGAAAGCGCCTTTGCTTTCCTGCCTGTCAGTGCAGGTGCACTGATGATGCTGGTCCATATGGGCCAGAAAATTCCGGCATTTTTATTCATCATGTTTTTCAGCACCCTGATTCCTTTATGGATTTACGCCAAAATGGCCAAGCGCTGGTTATAGGAGTACCGCATGTTATCTATTTTATATGGCTTTGCGGTCACGCTGATGGCCTATCTGATTGCCAAACCCTGTAACCGGATCATCCCGCAAATTCCTGTCATCGTATTTAGCATGTTCTTTGTGCTTGCAATTTTATTTGTGCTCGGGATTCCTTATCAAAATTACATGGATCAAGTGAATCCGCTCTTCAATCATTTACTTGGCTATGTGACCGTCGCCCTGGCCATTCCACTGGCTGCAATGCGCTATGATGACTTACCACTAAAAGCGATTATCGGTATCTTGGTTTTTGCCAGTATCAGTGCTGTCGCCCTGCCAATGGGACTGGCGTATCTGTTGCATATGTCTTCCGCAGATATTATGGCTTTCGCGACTCGGGCGGTGACGACACCCATTGCGATTAATATCGCCACCTTACTGGATGCTCCAATCAGTATGGTGATTCTGATTGTGATTCTTTCCGGAGTGATTGGCGCAGCATTTTCACCGTTTATCCTGCGGCATATCAATGATGAACGTGCTTCCGGACTGGCCTTAGGATTGGCAGCACATGCGATTGGTACAGCTCAGGCCTGGCAGCGTGGCAGTGTTGCGGGACGTTATGCCGCTTTCGGTATGGCAGTCAATGCGGTGTTTACTGCCATCTGGCTGCCTACTTTTATACTTTATTTGCAAAAAATGTGACTAGTGAATCATTTTAATTGTTTGTTTTGTGCTTTAATCGTTCCTAATATACAAACATAAAACAATTTTATTCAAGGAACAGAAATATGAAAAAGGTTCAATTATAGGACTTACGCACTATTATTTATAGATTCTCTGTGGTAGCAGATGATTTTTATCGAGAATAAAGTCATCAATGAAGTTTTTGATAACTGGTCTAAATAATTTCTTCTGCCAACGATATACATTTT
>NZ_VPCG01000019.1:0-60732 GCF_013418355.1 Acinetobacter sp. YH12151
GAAAATGTATATCGTTGGCAGAAGAAATTATTTAGACCAGTTATCAAAAACTTCATTGATGACTTTATTCTCGATAAAAATCATCTGCTACCACAGAGAATCTATAAATAATAGTGCGTAAGTCCTAAAATAGATAAAAAAAAGCCCGAGTTTAGTCGGGCTTTTTGGCGCTGTAGTTCTTTCTCTTATCATTATTATTTATTGTGTTTTTTATAGCGTTTTACGCTTGTTATTATTTTCAAACATCCTGTTGAAAAATCACCTTCCTTGTGTGGTAGATTTTGCCATATTCTACAAAGACAAGTAGAGGCATTTAGCGTATCTTGCTGTAAGCTATTTCGTACAATAACTAGCCTAAAAGTTGCATAATATTACATTAATACCACTTTATTTAACCTAATTCGCTTAAATCCAGCCATTCCACAACAATATCCAACTTTAGAATTAAGGTAAATATCTAGTATTTTGAAATATAAATTAATTAAATATAAAAAAGCCTTGTAGTCTCTCCCAAAACTACAAGGCTTAGCGGCTGTAAGTTTCCTCTTTTTACTTACCTCACTGTAAGTTCGCTGTCTACTGACATTCTTTTTATAATTATACGATTATGCTCAACTTTCCGTGTTGAGTTATTTTGTATGACCAATCTTCTCAAAAACTGATTAAAAGCTCTATGCGGCAATTTCTTGAATCCGTGTAAGCTTTTACCTACAAGATCTGATTATTTTTTGCCAATAAACTAGTAGATTGTTCAAGTATTTTTTGACTTAAACCACTTTTACGTGTGGTTCGTACGCATAAGGCTTGTGTAAAAGCGTCACAATCTACCAATAAACTGACCACTTTTTTAGCACGGGTAATTGCAGTATAAATCAACTCTTTACTTAATAGATTTTGCGCATATTGATCCAGCACCACTGCGGTATGTGCAAATTCTGAACCTTGAGATTTGTGAATGGTCAGTGCAAAAGCGGTTTCTATACTCTTTGGCAAACGGGTGGCTAAGACCCATTTTTCCAGACTCGGAAAATAGACTTCAAACTGGCACTGACCAGACTGCTCACGTAAAAAACAGATGCCAATATCACCATTGGATAAACCCAGTTGATAATCGTTATAGGTCATCATGACCGGCCGCCCGACATACCAGTCACCCTGCTTCAGTTGACCTTGAGCTGCTAAAAAGCGTTGTTCAATCTGTAGATTGATTTTGAATAAGCCCAGATCACCAGAACGAATCGCAGTTAAAATACGGTAATCATCAAATGATCTCACCACCTGTTGTACATATTGCTCGAAATTATCTAAGCCTTGCTTATTTTTGACAACCTGTGTATAGGCCTGATAACCATACATCAACTGGTCATAATATTGATTCAATGTAGTGGCCGTCTGTTCAGCACTAGGCGCTAAATATTGCAACTGGATCTGGTCAATCTCAACCTGATCCAAGGCGATGGCTTGTAATTCACTGGCAGTGACAATCTGCTGCTCAAATTTTTGCAGGACACTGGCAGCTTCATGCTGCTGCTGAATAAAATCAGCCATTGCCCCAATCTTGGCCCCTGCTTTAAAACGTCGTGTGGTAATTAAGTTGACCCGATTATCCTGCAAAGTCGCAACCTGTTGCAGATCTGCCAGAACGGTGCCGACATCCACAGAAGCCAACTGGTCTGCATCGCCAAGTAAAATCAGACGTGCCTGAGATGGTACAGCGGCCAGCAACATCTGTGACAGACTTAAATCCAGCATCGAGGCTTCATCGACCACAATTACGTCATAGGGCAAAGGCTGTTTGGCATGAAAACGTGGCTGTCCGCGCGTGCCCAATCCCAATAAACGATGCAGGGTCACGGGTTGTAACTGTTGTAGTGCAGCTATTTCAAACTGCTGCAAAACTTCAGTCTGTAAGGCTTTTTGCAGCGCTTCTTTCATCCGCTGTGCAGCCTTTCCGGTCGGCGCGGCCATGGCAATCCGGATATTCGGCAGCGCATCATATAAAACTGCAATAATATGCGCCAGCGTATAAGTTTTACCGGTTCCCGGCCCGCCAGTAATAATACTGAAGGCTTGCTCTGCCACCATTTGCAGGGCTTTTTGCTGCTGTGGATCTGAGAGCAGACTGCGGTCACGTGCTGTTAACTCCAGGGCTGCAATAGACTGGGTCTTGATTCGTGCTATATGCGTTGCCACTGCCTGTTCCAGCTGCCAGTAGCGGTACAGATATAAATGCTGATCTTCAAACACCAAGGGGGCAATACCCGTGCCTTGCTGAGCATGATCACGCACCAGATTATGCAATAATGCCATTTGTTGAGGGAGCGCTTCAATGCAGCTATCGCCGGCCTGCATCGCCTCAAGCAATTGCTGAATCAGTAATTTTGCTGCCGGATCAAATGTAGCCGAGCTAAATGGAGGCTGACATAAATAGTCAATCCAGGCCATCAAACTGGCGTTTTGTTGCGACACGTGATTCTGCTCATTTTCCACACAGTTATCCTCAAAGTTATCCACAGGATAATTTTCTGTTTAATCTCTATATATTGTATCAGGCAGCAAAATTATGCTGTTTTTTTCTGCTCAAAATAGCCCAAAATCTGATCCAGTTTTTCAACAAATTCGATGTCTGGTTGCCAGTGATATACACCTTGTTCCATCTGCCCGTGCATACCGCGTAAATATAAATAGCTTGCGCCGCCCAGATGCTGCTGCATTGAATACGCCTGCATATTTGCGTTCAGATAACGATGCAGGGCCACCAGATACAAGGCTGCCTGCAACCAGTAACTGGACTGGCTCATATTCTGCTGAATCGCCTCAGCGGTATAATGCTGTTGATCGGGCCCAAGAAAGTTACTTTTATAATCGGCAATATGGTAACGCTGGCCATCAAAATACACCAGATCGATGGAACCGGTCAGATAACGTGCCGATTTGGCTTCATTAAAATCGCTCATGACCATGTCATGTTCAACAAAGAGCTGATGAATTTGTCGGATCTGCAAAGGCGCATCGGTCAGTGACAGATAGAACGGGAATTCTGACAGATACTGTTGATCACCCAGTTGTGCCAAAACAAAATCTGCCTGAATCGGAGTGACCAGAATGTCATGCACCCAGTCATGCATCAGATTGAGTAAAATATCTTCCCTAATTTCATCAAGCAATCCATCTAAAGCAGTCTGGAATATGCTTTCGACATTGAGCTGTTCAGGACTTGCAAGGTGTGCAATCTGGGCCATTTCCTGTTCAAAAAACAGGATAAAGCTGTCATCATCCAGCTCGGTGAAATAACGCTCAAACTGACTTAAAAAGAGCATCAAGGCTGATCGGTCTTGCTGTGCCGATTGAAATAACTGTCGCCATTGTTGACGATAAGCTTCGCTCTGATCATGCAGGCGAATGCCGCTCAGCAATTTATAGTTCAGGCTGGACAAAACGCGTTGCATACTCTGTTGCAACTCATCTGCTTTGAAATTTGCCTGCGCTGCGGCTTGAAACAGGCTACGCAGATTCACCGCTGCGGCCTGATAATGCGGCGCAAAGGTCTGCTCCAGCACAGTACGCAGTTGAAAGGCCTGTTCGAATTTTTCTTTTAGCTCCTGCCAGATTTGCGGTGCAGTATTTTTAAAACGACGGCGAATTTCCAGATTCCAGTAACTGCTATCCTGAAAATTGATATGTTCAAAAATACTGTGCAAGAAAGTCCCGGCCACCGTACCTTTGGGGAAATTCAGCTTGATCCAGTCTAGCGGTGTGACAGCCGGCTGATCTGCTAAAGCATTCAGATTGATTTCATCCGCTGCACTATCCGGGTGTTCCTGTGCATTGACCAGATCATCCTGCAAAACTGGCGCATGTGACTGGTGTTGCGACAATGCGGTAAAACTGGTTTTGGTGCGTGGATAGAACTGTCGCTCTGGCAAAGGTTGCGCCAGCATGTCGATCTTATGATGGTGTGACTGCTCGACCAGACGTGCCGGTTCCTGAGACAGCGGCTGCTCGACCAGAGATAAAGCATGTTCGAAGATGGCATCGCCCTGGCCACGCCAGAACGCCAAGCCCGAATCGGATTGTGCAGCGTGGTCTTGTAACATGGCATACACCCGATGACTGGCACGGGTCAGCGCCACATACCAAAGCCGGTGATTTTCCGCTGCATTACGCGCTGCATTCTGTAAAATCGCCTGCTCGTGCAAATGCTTATGATTGACTGCAATCACCCGGGATTGTTCTAAAATACTTTCAGACAGTGTGCCACTTAATGAAAAGTTCAAGTTGCCTTTATTTACATCAAAAGCAGCATCTGCGCCCAATAAAAATACCACTTTAAATTCCAGCCCTTTAGAGGCATGGATGGTCATCAGCTGTACCCCATGATCACCAGACAGCTTGCGTTCTTTTTCACTGTCTTTGCCTGAAGGGGACTGTAACTGACGCAAATACCAGTGATAGAGTTTTTGGGCACCCTGATAATATTCGCTTTGCTGGCTCAGAATTTCGGTCAGATGACGCAAATTCACCACCACCCGTTCATTATCCAGACTTTGACTGGCCACCAGATGAGTCCAGACCTGAAACAGGTTTAAGGCATAATTCCATGCCGTGAGAAAACCTTTTTCGAACCACATTTCCCGAATTGCATCCAGATCGGCAATATAGCGACTGAGCCCTTCACTCTGCGCCTGTAACTCAATCAGTTTTTTCAGGTTGAAACCCAGCAGGCGGGTCAGTAAGGCACGTTTGACCTTGGATTCATTAAAAGGATCCATGATTGCAGTCAAGACGGCCGCGACATCCTGCGCAATAGCACTGGCAAAAACACTTTGTTTGGACTCTTTATAACAAGGAATACCCATACGCTGTAGGCGCTGCTTGACCTGCTCAAGGGCAAAATGTCCAAACCCCAGCACTGCAATATCATCGGCTTTCAGGCTTTGAATACTGTTCTGCTGCTGAAAATATAACTGCTGTTGAGCAGACTGATTGAGGAGTGCACGGATTTTCCAGGCCACCTGATCGGCTTCTACATCCGACTCACCCAACTGAATCCAGCGTAAGGGCTGCGGATTGCAGACAGCGCTATCGATGAGATCCGGATGTGGCCGACTACCGGCCTGAATCAGGGTGTACTGCACCTGTTCACCAAAATCCATCTGGCATTGAAATAAAGCATCGACCACTTCGACCAGCGCTTTGACCGAACGATGGTTCTGCATCAGGGTATATTCGCGGCCCTGCTTCTGCCGCACGTCAGCATGTGCCTTGTTATAGGTCAGCATGTCGCCACCACGGAAACCATAAATCGCCTGTTTCGGATCGCCGACCATAATCATGCAGCCGGATTGAACCCGGCTGGCATCCCGCCAGATCTTGGCCAGCAGGTCATCCTGATCCTGATTGGTGTCCTGAAATTCATCCACCAGAATCAGCGGATAACGTGCCTGTACAAACTGGGCAAAGCGCTGGCCTTGTTGTCCTTGCAGTGCTTCTGCCAGTGTGCGGATTTGCTGGGAAAAAGTCGTTTCACCCTGCTGTTGCAGGGTTTGCGGCAAACGAGTTTGCACACTTTGAATAATATGAAATTCCAGATAGGTCGTGAGCTGCTTCAACTGCTCATCCAGATCCTGTTTGACCTCACACAGTGCATCAATTGCCACAATCAGGCTGTGTTGCAAAATCAGCTGCTGCTCCGCTTCCGGACAGCTCTTGTTAAAAACCTGAGTGGTCGGCTGGAAATCAGTTTTTTTACGGCGTAAATGGCACAGATTCAGTAAAATCGGTTGCAATTCCGCATCAAAGAAACTCATGCCACCCTGAGTTTTTAGGGCTGCGCTCCAGGTCATAAAGTTTTCACAAACGTCGGTTAACTTGGTCAAAAAACTCTTGTGAAAATACTTTGGACTTTCCTGACAATAGCGCCGCATGACTTCGAGATCATGCTCATGAATATTCAATAATTGGGTAATACAGGCTTCTAATTTACCTAGATCACATTCAGCCGGCTCGACCTTCTGGAATTGCTGCTTGCTAAAATTCAGAGCATCCCGAACCAGCCCGGTATAATGCTCGACCGGTTTCAGCAGATTCTGCACATACAAATGATTGACCATATATTGGGGCTGCTGCTGAATCCAGTCACGCAGCACATCATGAATCAGTTGCTGGATATATAAATCCTGATCTTCGGTCAGTTCAGCACGTTCAATCTTGCCACTTTCAAAAGCAAATTCACGTAACAGTTTCTGGCTAAAGCTGTCCAGCGTCCCGACAAACAGTTCATCCAGCTGGTTCAGTACCAGACGCAAGCGGCGACGGGCATAGTCCATCCGTGTGCCATAATCTTTCAATACCTGCTGAAATAAAGGATCAGTTTCGCTCTGAATCTTCGCTGCAATTTCCACAGAATTGAGCTGCTGATGACGCTGGATATAGGCCAAAGTTTCTTCGACCCGCAGCCGTACCCGGTTTTTCAGTTCGGCCGTTGCCTTGCGGGTGAAGGTGGTTGCAATCACCTGATGCGGATAATACTGATCCAGAAAAATCCGCACCATCAAACTGGATAAAGTATAGGTCTTGCCGGTGCCTGCCGAGGCCTCAATCCAGTGTAAGCCCCGGAACGTCATGTCCTGAATCGGATTGGTAGAAATGGCTTTTTGCATCTGCTGCTTTAACACGGTCATATTGCTATTTCACCCATTCCAGATGTTGGTGAATCGGCGCATACAGAGCATGGGCGAAATCATGACAGCAGCGCTGCAAGGCCAGATCCGGGTCCTGATCCTGCAAAATAAACTGCCAGTCCTGATGCAACAGGCTGGATTCATCCGAAGCCAAAGGCTTGGCACTTTCATAGCTATTATTCCAGGCTTTTAGCAGTTCCGGCATTTCCACAATGGTCATTTTGCCCTGTTCATTTTCGGCCCACTGCCACTCTTTTTTCATCAACAATTCCGCTGGCAACACCAGCGGCTGCTGTTGACCAATTTCCCAGGCTTTGAACCAGAACTGTAAATATTCTCGCGCTTTAGTTGAACTCAAGCCGGAAAATTTCAGGGTCTTATTACTGAAAATCACAATACGTTCCAGTTCTGGTGAGCGTGCATCATCATTTAAGTAAGCCAGCCATAACAGATATTCCAGCCAGATCTGGGCACGGCGTTTTTCCGAGGCCGAAGAAGATTGCAGACTTAACCAGTAACTGCTGTGCGAGGCTTGTGGTACGCTGATATGAATGATCAGTTCAGGACTAAATTGCAAGGATTGCTGGGTCACCGGCGTCAGTTCTTTGCCGAGCTGTAGCAAACGTTCTTGCAACAACTGCTGTTCCTGCTGACTGCTGAGCCAGGTGGCTTGCTGGGTTTTGCCTACTGGCAAACGGTCTAGCATCAAGCTCGGCTCAATCTGCTGATCTTGTTGTAATAGAAAATCCCGCACCTGATATTGTTCCAGCTTGTTTAATAACAAGGGCTCACGGGAACTCGGCAAATCTGCATAGCGAATTGTGGAAATTCCGACACTTTTCAGAAATAAACGCGCCGGGAAAATCATGTCCCGAATCCACTCATCGCCTTTTAGCACCCGCAGTTCTTTTTGTTCAACTGCCGGATAATGCGCATTGATCCAGCTGCTGCGCTTGCCTTCGGCGCTGCGGATATATTCTGCCACCGCAAACCACTGATCCCGATAACGCGGTGTTTGCACATCTGCAAATCCGGCTGGATCAAAAGGCTGCAAGGGATGTACATGATAAAGCTGCTGGATATGTTTAGCCACTGACAGACCATTGATTTCCACCACAGAATCGACCTCGGCATCCGGCTGTTCCGACTGACAGATGAATGCGATATGCTGAATCAGTTCCTGCAAGGCAGTGGATGGATCGCGGGCCTCGCCATCGTCCAGATCAAAGCCATTATAAAACAGCCATAAATTATCCTGCGCCAATAGCAAGGCATCCAGAAAAGCGCCCTGCTCATCATCCAGACGCGAACGATCGCCGAGTTGCGGCTTCAGGCTGCGCATCAGATCAAACGGCACCTGCTGATTCCGGCTCGGAAACTTACCGCTATCCAGATTCAGCATCACCACCAGCTGATAAGGGAGTGGCCGGATCTGGCCAATCTGGCTAAAAGTGATCTGTCCGGTTGGTTCGGCCTGATCCAGCTGCATTTCTAGCGTATTCTGAATTTCTTCCAGCACATAAGGCAAAGGCAAACTCAGTGCCACCAGCTCCTGACTGGCATGTGAATCATCCTGCTCATGATAATCGGCCAGGGTCAGCATCCGCATCTGCTTGTCGATAATCTCGGCCACAGTTTTGAGCGATTCCACCCCGGCATCACGAAATTCATTCAGATCGGCGCGCAAATATTCCAGCCAGGTTTTCACCGGCGTGCGCTGTCCGGTCTCATGCAAAGTCAGCCAGTCACGGCGCTGCACCAGATCCTGATAAATCTGGATCAGGGTTGAAATCAACGGGAAATCACTGGTCAGAACCTTGGCATAACTCAAGGTATCCTCAAACATTGTATGTTCAGGAATGGCCAGGCCCAAAGCCAGACGGTCTAGCGCGAATTTAAAACTAAAACGGTAATCATCATCGCCTGCGCTCAGGCTTTGCTGTAAATGCTGCTGGTCCAGACCGCGCTTGAAGCCAGCCTCCGTCAGCAACTGCAACATCCGTTCTACCTGACTATAGTCCAGAGCATAACGTTGCTGGGTGGCATTCAGGCTGAGCCAGTCGGCAAAGTCCTCAATACTGAAACGGCGACGTACCCACTGGATCCGGCCCAGTACCGCGCGCCAGGCATTGCTAACATCCAGACGCGACACCCCGGCAATCTGGATCGGTAAATACAGGTTATCTTTCTGCAACCGTTGGCTGCCGATCTCACGCTCACGTGGTGGCGGGGCAAAGACACTGCGAATCGCCGGTTCCAGTTCTTTCAGATTCGGACTCAGCACCAGAATGTCGCTCGGTTGCCGTGGCTGCTGTTCCGTGCCTTGTGCCAGCCAGTGAATGACCTGTTCTTTGAGTACTTCCAGCTGACGCAACGAGGAATGACAGACATGAATCTGCACCGAATCATCGGCCGGATTTAAAGCATATTGATGCTGTTCAGGTTCGAGTAAATATAAAATATCTGACTGGATTTTTGCCAGCAGCTTGTCCTGATAGTTATCGACAAAGACATCGGCCCAGAGACCTTCTTCTCCCGAAGCCAGTTTGGAGAGTAAAGAGAAATGATCCCGCGCCTGCTTGCCAAAGCGGGTCAACAGCGGATGCCGCGATTCACGATCTTCGGCATTAAAATTGAGCTGCTTGATTCGAAATTCTTTCAGTTCAGCATCATTCGGTTTACGTTGGCGAGTTTTTTCAAAGCGCTGAATAAAGCGCTCTTCCCGTTGCAGATCAAATTTGGCTTTCCAGTCCGGATCGACACTGTCGGCCCAGTATTCCTGCGAGGGGTTAAAATGAAAGATATAAATGTCTATGTACTGACCCAGACGGCGTAAAAAGTCCAGCTGGCTGGGCGGAAGTTCCAGCAGGCTAAATACCACTATCTGTGCCGGCAAGCGCTTCAGGGCTTCGCTTAGGGTTTCCGGATTCTCCAGCCGTTCCCAATACAGCCGCTCAATTTCCAGAATTTTGGCATAATCCTCCTGAAATACATGCTGCCACAACCAGCGTTGCCAGGCTTCCAGCTCACGCGCCTGAATTTTGACGAAATCGGCCACCTGCATTTCGTGACCATTTTCATCTTTGGGACTATAAATCATCTGCTCGGTATCCAGCGCAACATCCTGTCCCCAGGCCTCTAGCCAGTTGGTCGGGCAGCTGCAGCTTTGCGGTGGACAGTTACGTGCACAATAGCCGCGATAATCCATATAATGGCTGAACAAGCGCGATACCTGTTCGGCCACCCAGTACAGCATGCTCTGTTTTTTCAGCTGTTTTTCTGTGCCCTGTTCCAGCCGGTCGGCACTGTCGTAAATCCGCTTTACAATTGAATACAGCGGATGATCGACGTCTAAGGGAATCTGTTCTGGCAGAATACATTTGCGCAGTGCCTGAAACACGCGCCATTTGATGATAATACGCGGAATATTGGCTTCTCGAACCTGTTCGACTTCTTTAGGCGCATTCAGCACCCACTGATAAGACGTCCACTGAAACGCACGAATTCGGTGATGGAACTGGCTATTGGCACTGATGCCTTTCTTCTCGGCAATTTTTTGAGTCAACCAGCTTTCTACGGCCGGAGACGGCACAATAAAATGCCGGGGCTGTAACACTTCAAACGGATGCCGGGCAGTTTGATTGACAATACGCAGCATACTATCCAAAAGCACATCAATGCGTTGACTCTGAATAACATGGATTGCCATCGTTTCCCCTGAACTGCTGAACTAGTTTTACTACAAAATGATAAAGATTAGTTACTATACATCTCGAGCGCTGTATGACACTTTAAAACCACACTTCAGTCGAAAAATTTCTTTGAAAAAAGCATCTTAATGATGCTTGCATAGAAAAAAACAACATAGAGCTTAGGTAGTGCCCATGAAATTAGATAAAATTCCTGAACGTATCGATCCAAGCTTAGATTTGGAACAAATTCGTGCCGAGTGCCTGGAACTCACCAAAAAACGTGCCTACTATTCTGCGGGTGCCGCCATTATTCCAGTGCCGTTTATGGATGTCGTCATTGACATCGGCATCTTGTCGCAATTGATTCCCGAGATCAATGCCCGCTTCGGACTGGCGCCTGATCAGATCAGTGTCTATGATCCCAAAACCCGTCAGGTGCACTGGAATGAGCTGCGTAAACGCAGCGTAGAATTTTCTGGTCTGGTGGTCGCGCGAACTGCTGTCAAAAAATCTTTGAACAATGTTGCAGCGAAAGTGATCACAAAGCAAGTGACAAAATTCATTCCCCTGGGTGGTCAATTGATTGCCGCCAGTCTGGGCTATTTTGTCATGAAAAAAATTGCCGAAGCTCATGTCGAGGAATGCTACCGTGCGGCTAAAAATATCCAGCAAAAACAGATCGCTCAAGGTTAAGCACATTTGAGCTCAATATTTTAAACAGCTGAGCCCGTGCTACTTCAGGCAGATTATTCTGCCTGAAGCTGTTTTAAAATGGCCTTTAACACCTCGACCCGTGCGGTATTTTTATCATCGGTCGCAATGATATGCCAAGGTGCATAATCGGTCGAGCTACGTTCAAACATGTCGGCTGCCGCTTTCAGATAATCCTCCCAGCGTTCCCGGTTACGCCAGTCATCCTCAGTAATTTTAAAACGCTTATGCGGTGTATCTTCGCGGGCCTTGAAACGTGCGGCCTGTTCATCTTTGGAAATGGCCAGCCACAGCTTGATCACCACGGTTTGATGCTTGACCAGACTTTGCTCAAAACGGTTAATTTCCGCATACGCACGTTGCCATTCTGCGGTACTGGCAAAACCTTCTATCCGCTCTACCAGTACCCGCCCATACCAGGAACGGTCAAAAATACAGATATCATCATCGCTTTGCAGTTTGGTCCAGAAGCGCCATAAATAGGGACGGCTCAGCTCATATTTTTCTGGTGCGGCAATGGTATGAATTTCATATTCACGCGGATCCAGTTTTTTCACAATGCGCTTGATCGCACCGCCCTTTCCAGCCGCATCCATGCCCTCAAACAGAATCACCACATTCCGCGGATCGGACCGCATCGCCTTGGCCACCTTAGCCGTTAATTTTTTCAGCTCCGGCTTGTAATCCTCTGCCTTGGCTCGAGTTTCGGCAGGATGTTTTAACAGTTCGGGAATCTTGGCCTGTTTCCATCGTCCACTGGCTCTGGCCGGATGATTGGGGCAATGCTTGAGAGCACCCAGAATATGCTGGGCAAATTGCTGGTCACGCTGCTGTTCATCTTCACCCTCAATAATGAACCAGTCTTCGGTAAAATGCTGACGCAAGCGCTGCAAGGTGTCGTACTGTTTTCTGTCGCGCCAGTCCAGACCATGCAGCTGATGCCAGTGCGCTTCACTCGGATCCATGGCATCCAGCCGTTTTTGCAGGGCTTTCCAGGACAGGTCAAACCAGACCTTGACCACATCGACATGATTATTTTTCAGGTCCTGTTCAAAGGCCTGCATCTCTTGCAGATAATGATTGAACTGTGTATTAGTGATCGGATCTGAAGCTTGCATGGCGCTGCTCAGCAGGTCGCTGTACCAGTTGCCAAACAAGACCATGATCTGTCCTTCGGCCGGAATAAACCGCGCATAAGGCTGCCACAAAGTCTGTTTAGGCCCGGCCACTTGCGGTGCATCCGCTTTCACGCGCAAATAGCGCGGATCGACCCATTCACGCAGCTGCTTGACCGCTTCACCCTTACCGGCCAGCTCAATCCCGTTGACCAGAATCAACAGGCTTTTGGCATTTTTCTGGCCACGTGTTTTTTTTAAATCATATTGAGCATCAATCAGCTCGACCGATAACTGATCTTCATCCATTAACTGAAATTGTGGTTGTTCCATGCGTATCTTCAACCCTGATGTTTTATTCTGTTTGCAGTATAACGATGAGTTTTGGCGCAAAAATAGCTCTGGCAACGTTTTTCACACGATTAAATTGGCTATTTAAACAACACATTGACAGACAAATGTCCGATCTGTGTTCAATTTGTCATAGCAGGATTGCCCGGCAGCCTCTAAGATTCTTGCATTCTCAAACTATAATTGAAATCTCATGTCCAAACTTGCCGTTCTCGATGATCTGTTAGCGCATTATTATCAGCTGAGCTATCATACCCAACCGGACATTCTGAGCCGTTTACAGGATGTACAGGCCTGGCAGAAAGTTCGCATGCAGCGAACTCATCGCGCGCATTTTGCGGAAAAACCCAATCAGTTGATGGCCGAATATTTCCTGAACCGTCTCTATGGTGGTGCCGAATTTGATGCACTGGCAGCACAGATTGCCCGGCTGATGAAATATGCCCATAAAGCAGAAAAAGTGATTCCTGAAAATGCCATCAAAACCGGGACATTGGGTGTAGAACTGGCGATTCTAGCGGTACAGCTGGATGAGCAGGTCGCGATTCAGTTATTACAGGATTATCATCCGCATGAAACACTGACCGATGAGATGATGCGCCTGACCTATCTCAAACTGGATCAGGGTCAGGCACGGTTAAAACAACTGGCCTTGCTGGATCAGCTCGGTATGAGTCTGGATAAATACATGCGCTCCTTTGTGGTCTATGCGGCCTTCAAGATGTGTAAAGGCGCGGCCAATAAATATAACTTTCAGGTGATGTATGCGTTTATGCAGGATGGTTTCCTGGCCATGAAGCCGCTGAAATCGGCAGAAAAATTTGTCCGTGAATTTACCGCAACCGAACGCCAGATTATTGATAAAGTGCACTCTGGCGATGCGTTGCCATTTCAATAAATAGTAGTGCAGTATTTCTGCCAAGCGCACATTTTTCTGTATATTATTCATAACAATTGCATCATGATTGCTGAATAAGCCTTTAGAATCTGTCATGATGCAGACAATGCAAGATTAACCCGATTGATATGTTAGGAGTGACTCCAATGTCGAATGAAAATACAACGCCTACCCCTACCCCTGAGTCGGCACAACAGACAGACAAAGTGAGCCCATTCTTAACTGAACCTCTTCCACAAGGTACGCCGCAAGGTCAGCAACAATCCCTCGAACAACGCCTGACTGATACGCCAGTCACAGGCTCGGTGCCGAAATATAACCTGCCACGCGGTGCCAATACCGGCAACGTGGGTTCAACCACACATTTTGGTTATCAAACCGTAAACAGCGAAGAAAAGGCCCAGAAAGTGGCTGAAGTGTTCCATTCGGTGGCCAGCAAATACGACATCATGAATGACCTGATGTCTTTCGGGATTCACCGTCTGTGGAAACGTTTTGCAATCAATATGTCCGGTGTACGCCGTGGCCAGCAGGTGCTGGATATTGCCGGCGGTACCGGTGACCTGGCCAAAGTGTTTAGCCGTGAAGTGGGCCCGACCGGTCATGTGGTGCTGTCTGATATTAACGAATCGATGCTGAATGTCGGTCGTGACCGTCTGATCGATGCCGGCTGTACCAATGTCGATTTCGTACTGGCCAATGCTGAAACCTTAGAACCATTTGCAGACAACAGTTTTGATCTTTTGACGATTTCTTTCGGTCTGCGTAACGTGACCGATAAAGATGCCGCACTTGCATCGATGTATCGCGTACTCAAGCCAGGTGGCCGTTTACTGGTGCTGGAATTCTCTAAACCGGTGTTTGAGCCATTCTCTAAGCTTTACGATCTGTACTCATTCACAGCCTTGCCAATCATGGGTAAAATCATTGCCAATGATTCTGAAAGCTATAAATATCTGGCTGAATCGATTCGTATGCATCCAGACCAGCGTACCTTAAAAGGCATGATGGAAAATGCCGGCTTCCAGAATTGTGACTATCACAACCTGACTGGCGGGATTGTTGCGGTTCACCGCGGTTTTAAACTTTAAGGTTCATTCCCTATGTGGTCAATTCTGGCACTCGGTGCTGTTGAACGCGTGATTCACCATGTGATTGATCTGGATGCGATTACCCGCATCCAGTTAAATGCCTTGTCTGGTAAAATGCTGCGGGTGGTGATTGCCTCACCGCAGCTTTCGGTCGATGTGTTTTTTGATGAAGGCAAGCTTCGTCTGAAGCCGACCGCGACTGGTCATAGTGAAGCATCTTCAATCTTTGAACAGCGTCCATTTGATGCTGGCTCATCTACAGTCACCGAAGCGACTGCAACCTTGCAGGTCAGCAATGTAGTGGAATTACTCAAGCTGCTGCTGTCCGATGAAGTCGGCAATATTCCACTGCAAGGTGACTACAAGTTATTGCAGGAAATCCAGCGCATCATGCAACAGGCAGAGCTGGATCTGGCGGCGCACTTAAGTCCCTGGATTGGCCCGGCACTGGCACATGAAATTGGTAAATTTCAGCTATTACCCAAACAGCTGAAACGTACCCTGCAAAGTCAGCTATTCTTTGCCGAAGATGCCTTAAAAGAAGACAGTGGTCTGTTTGCCCCACGCTGGCAAATGGATGACCTGAATCAGGACACCCGTATCCTGAATCAAAATTTAGATCGGGTTGAAGCGAAAATCCAGCAGCTTCAGGCCCAGATCGATACCTCAAACAATTCTACTCAAGACTAGGTACGCTGCTTTATGATTCCGCATGTTTCACGTTTACTCGAACTTTGGCGCATCGCCGCGCACTATCGACTCGACACGTTGTTTCCTGCGGAAGAATTACCAGAAAAAGCTCGGCATATTCTGTCTTTGATCCGTATGCATCCGGCAGCCTGGTCCAGTCGTGAACGTAAGAATCCACTCAAGCTGAAACTGGCGCTAGAGAAAATGGGACCGCTGGCCATCAAAATGGGCCAGCTGCTCTCCACTCGTCGTGACCTGATTGCACCTGAGCTGTTACAGCAACTGGTCTTGCTGCAAGATCAGGTCAAGCCCTTTGACAATGACGTGGCGCGGATGCGTATTCAGGAATCGCTGAAAGCCGATGTAAATACCCTGTTTGCCCGTTTTGATGTGCAACCACTCGCAGCAGCCTCGATTGCACAGGTGCATACCGCAGCCCTGCACGACGGCCGTGAAGTGGTGGTCAAGGTGACCCGTCCGAATATTCGCCAGCAGATTTTGCAGGATTTTGAAATTCTGCAATGGCTGGGGGACTTTTTGGAAAAACGTCTCGAAGCAGCACGTGCTTTACATTTGTCTGAAATTATTCAGGATTATCGTCAGATCATTTTGAATGAACTGGACCTGACCCTGGAAGCGGACAATACCCGTCGTATGCGCTATCATTTTACCGGCTCCAGCATGATGTACGTGCCGGAAGTCTATATGGATAGCAAAGATGTGCTGGTGGCCGAGCGCATTACCGGAGTGCCGATTTCAGATATCGCGACCTTTGACCGACTCGGCATGGATCGTGCTGATCTGGCACGTAAAGGCCTGACTATTTTCTTTACCCAGGTCTTTCGCGATAACTTTTTCCATGCCGACATGCATCCGGGCAATGTTTTTGTCGAAACCATCAATCCGAGTAATCCGCGTTTTATTGCGCTGGACTGCGCGATTATGGGCGAGCTGTCTAAGCATGACCAGATGACCGTAGCACGCATGCTGCTGGCTGTCATGAACAGCGACTTCATGCAACTGATTCAGGTGGTGCATCAAGCTGGCTGGATTCCACCGGGTACCGATCAGGATGCTTTGGCTCGTGAAATGCGCCGCAGTGTCGGGCCGATGGTCTCTAAACCAATGCATGAACTGGATTTCGCCGGTATTCTGATTGAAGTGATGGACATTGCCCGTCGTTTCCATCTGGAAATTCCACCGCAACTGATGCTGCTACTCAAAACACTAGTGCATGTCGAAGGCTTGGGAACCGACCTGTATCCGGAACTGGATATCTGGAGTCTGGCCAAACCGATCCTGACCGACTGGATCAAGGCACAAATGAATCCGCAGAAAAACCTGAAAGAACTGGGACAAAAAATTCCGGATCTGCTATTAGGGGCACAGGATCTACCAACCTTGATAATTGATAGCCTGAACGGTCTGAAAAACCAGTCAGCCTGGCATGCCAAACAGCTCAATGAACTGCAAAGCATGCGCCTGCAAATGGAACTTCAGCAAAAACGTAGCTGGATGTTTGGCAGTATCATGGCCATTCTGCTGTCGATTGCGATTATTTCACCATGGTTTGTGTCGGTGCTTCTGATTGTGCTGGTGAGCGTTCTGGCAGTCTGGCGAATTTCGAAATAATTTTTTAAATAGCCTGATTCGTCAGGCTTTTTTATGCTTAAATTATTGAAAAAATAAAACAAGAATATCCAAATGAAATATAGTTTTTTATGCGCACTGTATCGCCAGAATAGACAAAAAACCTTTCTCACTGCACTACTTTACAGCTTCCCAACATGGATAGATATTTTTTTCTATATCAACCAAACAGCCCATTGGCTTGCATGGTCCCCTGCTGCCAATACCACATTCTACCGCCTGATTCATAGTGACTATTTCTGGCTCATTGTCAGCTTTAACCTGCTTCCGTTGTTATTTCTATTCTGTCTACGACAAACACAGCTAATACTAGCTTTAAAAATATGGATAGGTATTGCAGGTAGTTTCTTTCTAATTCATGCTTTTTACTGGCCAAGCTATCCTATAACCACGCTTTTGATTATTTCATTTAATCTACCTTTTTTAAATTTACGCAATAAAGAACTCATGCACACTTACATCAACCCGATGCCATGACTCTCAAGTCACCTTAGGACATATCTTGCCATTGGGTCTAAAGACGCATCGATTAAAATAAGCACACACTTGGCTGGTATGGGTTGAATCATGGTACAGATTTTACAAAAACGGGCGCCTGCGCTGACGATTCGTGCTGGCCATCTGGCACGTGAGCTGATTCTGCAACAAGGATTACAACCTGAACAGGTCGATATTATCCCCGGTGCTGCGGGTGGCCCAAAAGGAATCGGGATTCAGGGTCTGGATCAGGCGATTTTTGGCGAGTTTTTCCCACGTGCCCCACAACGGCGTACTCTCGTTGGTTCCTCGATTGGTAGCTGGCGTTTTGCCAGTATGGCTGCACATGGGGCTCAACAGGGAACCGAGCGTTTAGCTGAGCTGTATACCAACCTTTATTTCCATAAAAAAATGACCCGCCAGGAGGTCAGCGAAGTTTGCCGCGGCATGCTACTCGACCTGGTACAAGGCAAGGAAAATGATCTGGTCAATCATCCGGATTATCATCTCGCAGTCATTTCAATTAAAGCCCAGCACATTTTCCAGAGTGACAAAGTGCTGCCTTTGCTGGCCTCTGTAGCCGGAATTGTCGGAACGACTGCTGTTGCACGTAAACACAGCCGTCATTTTATGCAACGTGTGATTAGCCAGCCGAATATGGGGGAACAATTTCAAATCGCGGAAGATGGATTTACTACACATTATCATGCCCTGACCGAGCAGAGTGTATTGTCCTGGCTGATGGCCTCGGCGTCGATTCCCGGGGTAATGGCAGCGGTGAACAATATTCCAGATGCACCGCAGGGTTATTACCGCGATGGTGGTCTGATTGACTATCACATTGACCTGCCCTTTCAGAGCAAAGGCATTGTGCTCTATCCACATTTTACTGACAGCATTACTCCCGGCTGGTTTGACAAGTTATTTAAACGCACCTCAAATCCGGAAAATCAGGCACGCACCTTGCTGCTTTCTCCATCGCAGGAATATCTGCAAAGTTTGCCTTTAGGCCGCTTACCGGATCGTAAGGATTTTACCCTGAAGGGCCTAGATCAGGCAGAGCGGATCAAATTATGGAAAGCCTGTATTGCTGAAAGTCAGCGTTTAGGCGATGAATTTTTGGAACTGGTCGAGAAGCAAAATTTTGCTGAGGTCATGAAAGGCTTGTAATTGACCGAGAGTGCCCGATTATTTGTATAATTGCCTTCATTTTGTGAACTGTTGAGATTTATGCAGAAGTTTTTAGTGGTCCTGCAATACCTGTGTCTGGCCTTTGCCGTCTATCTGACTTATAGCGTGAGCATGTCGCTGTATAACCAAGATTTTGTCCTGATGGAGCTGGTCGCTGATATTGGTACGATTCTGATCTGTATTGACTTGGGCGTGTTTTTATTTAGCAGTAAAACCAAAGCAGGCATTAGCATGGAAGAATATGCCAAACGACTGGAACAGCCACCGTCGAAACTGGTTTATGTGACACGAAAAATGGGGCATCTGGGTATTTTGCTGATTATTACCAGCTGGATTGTACCGATGATCAATTCATAAAAATCAGATATAAAAAAACCTCCCGATGGGAGGTTTTCTTTTAGCAATTAAAGATTACTTTGAACCTTTAATCCCTGCTTGTAATAACAATGCGCCTAAACCACCAATTTTTTGCTCTTGTGGTTTAGCCACTTGCGGTTTCTTGCCCTGAGGACGCTCACCTTGCGGACGCGCTTGCTGTGGACGTTTGCCTTGAGGCTTACGCTCACCGCGCTGTTCATTGTTTTCACGACGTGGCTGACGTGGTGCTTTTGCCGGCGCTTCAGAACCTTCAGGACGCATCGATAAGTTCACACGATTACGTTCAGTATCCACATTCAAGACCCGCACTTGCACGATTTGACCCGGTTTCACCACTTTATGCGGATCCGCGACAAATTCATTGGCAAGTTCAGAAATATGTACCAAACCGTCTTGATGCACACCGACATCGACAAATGCACCGAAGTTAGTGACATTAGTCACCACACCTTCAAGCTGCATGCCTTCAGACAATTGCGCAACTTCAGTAATGTCATCACGGAACTTCGCCGTACGGAATTCTGGACGCGGGTCACGACCCGGTTTTTCCAGTTCGCTTAAAACATCTTTGATAGTTGGCAGACCGAACTTCTCATCTGCAAATTCTTCAGCATTGACCTGACGAATGATTTCAGTATTGCCAATGATGTCTTTTACAGTCGTGGCTTTTGCTTCAACAATTTTGCTCACCAAAGCATATGACTCAGGGTGAACTGCAGAAGCATCGAGTGGCTCAGAACCATCTTGAATACGCAAGAAGCCTGCTGCCTGCTCAAAAGTACGCTCGCCTAAACGTGGCACTTTCTTCAAGGACTGGCGATTATCAAAACGGCCATTTTCCTTACGGAATTCCACAATTTGCTGTGCAATCGATTTATTCAGACCTGCGATATAACCCAAAATCGCCGCAGATGCCGTGTTGACATCGACACCCACCGAGTTCACACAGTCCTCTACCACTGCTTCAAGGGTTTTCGCCAGACCAGTCTGGTTCACATCATGTTGATACTGACCCACACCAATCGATTTCGGATCGATTTTTACCAGTTCAGCCAATGGATCCTGTAAACGGCGTGCAATTGACACTGCACCACGAATCGACACATCCAGCTCTGGCAGTTCTTGTGATGCCAGTTCTGATGCTGAATATACCGAGGCACCTGCTTCAGACACAGATACACGGGTCAGTTTAAGATCGCTATTCGCCGCCATCATTTCAGCCACTAAAGCTTCAGTTTCACGGCTTGCCGTCCCATTACCCACTGCAATCAGGTCAACATTGAACTCGCGGCATAAACGTGCCAGTTCAGCCAATGAACCTGCTTTATCATCTTTGGGTGCAAATGGATAAATCGTGCTGTGTGCCAGCACATCACCCGATGCATTCACCACAGCCAGTTTCACACCGGTACGGATACCCGGGTCAACGCCCAGAGTGGTGCGCGCGCCTGCAGGAGCAGAAAGCAGTAAATGACGCAAGTTTTCAGCGAATACGTTCATGGCTTCTGTTTCAGCAGCCAGACGTTTTTCAGTCAGCAATGAATGTTCAATGCTTGGACGCACTTTGCCAAGCCAGAACAGTTTTGCAGTTTGCTTCAAGAAGTCCTGACGTGCTTGCGGCTGAATCGTTTCTAAATTGTATTCAGTCTCAATGCGTGCCAATGGTGCAGCATCTTCGCCATCCACTTTCAGGCCCAGGACGTTTTCTTGACGGCCACGCAGCATCGCCAATAAACGATGTGAAGGCACTTTGTTCAGGTTTTCAGAGAAATCGAAATAATCACGGAATTTTTTACCGACTTCTTTCTTTTCTTCAGAAGCAACCAAACTTTTCAGCACTGCAGTTTTGGCAAAAGTGGCTTTCAGTTCAGTGGTCAGCGCGATATTTTGTGCCCAGTCATCAATCAGGATATGCTGGATCGCATCAAGCTGGCTTTCAGTATCTGGATAATCGTCATGGCTAAAACCGGCCAATGCGTCGCTTGGATCTACCGCTTCAGCAAAAATTTTCTCGGCGATTGGGCCTAAACCGGCTTCCTTGGCCTTAAATGATTTACTGGTACGTTTTGGACGGTACGGTGCGTAAATTTCTTCTAATGCATTTTTGGTTTCAGCTGCATTCACACGCGCCAACAAATCATCAGACAATTTATCTTGTTCTTTGAGTGATTCAATCACCTTGTCACGGCGCTCATACAAATCACGCAAGTATGATAGACGCGTATCGAGTTGACGTAATTGCGTATCGTCTAAGCCTTGCGTTACTTCTTTACGGTAACGTGCAATAAAAGGAACACTGGCACCTTCATCAATAAGCTTGATGGCAGCTTCAACTTGGTTTGGACGTACGGCAAGTTCTTTTGCCAACTGCTGAACTAAGTCAGTCATCGTGTTTGATCCCACAAGGATAAGTACTAAATGGCATGATTATAAAGACCGGGCCTATAAAATCCACCATTGTTTTTATTAATTTGTCTCAACTTTATATTATGAAGTGCGACAGTTTTCAGCTTTTCTGAATATAGTTTGCATGAACTTTGCTTTTTATGTTGCTCCAAATCATATTTTTTGTCCATTTAGATGTATATATTTGGTATCTATGTCTTGATTTTAACTGCAATATTTGGTGCTTTAGAGCATAGTCAATTAATATCAATGAATCGTATACTCAAAGCATATTTCATTTTTTGTTTATGACGACAATAAAGAATAAAGGAGCATCTCATGAGTTTAGTTGTACCTGCTGAAAAAGCCGATGCCGTACATACCGAAACAGACCGAGTCGAACGCATCTTGGTTGTTGATGATGATGTTCGTCTGCGTACCCTATTGCAACGTTTTCTCGAAGATAAAGGCTTTGTGGTGAAAACTGCACACGATGCCACGCAGATGGATCGACTTTTACAGCGGGAACTGTTTTCTCTGATCGTGCTCGACTTTATGCTTCCGGTCGAAGACGGTTTAAGTATCTGTCGTCGTTTACGCCAATCCAGTATCGATACGCCTATTATTATGCTGACCGCGCGCGGCAGCGATTCTGACCGTATTGCAGGGCTTGAAGCCGGTGCGGACGATTACCTGCCTAAACCGTTTAATCCGAATGAATTGCTGGCGCGTATTCGTGCGGTATTGCGTCGTCAAGTGCGTGAAGTACCGGGCGCACCGAGCCAGCAAATGGAAGTGGTCTCATTTGGCCCCTGGTCACTGGATTTATCAACCCGTACATTGACCCGTGAAGGTCAAGTCGTGACTTTAACCACAGGTGAGTTTGCGGTATTGAAAGCTCTGGTTCAGCATCCACGCGAACCGCTCACCCGTGACAAGCTGATGAATCTGGCGCGTGGTCGTGAATGGGGTGCCATGGAACGTTCGATTGATGTTCAGGTGTCACGTTTACGCCGTCTGGTTGAAGAAAATCCGGCGCGTGCGCGTTATATCCAGACCGTTTGGGGTGTGGGTTATGTGTTTGTTCCAGATGGTGCGGAGTAAATTAATACCTTGATTCATGACGGAGTCTGATGGTTTAAGCTCATTTATAGGGTTTAACCTGCGGTTCGCCTTACTTTTGTTTCGACAAAAGTAAGCAAAACCATTGTCATCCGCAAAACTCGACAACCTCCGTCATTCAAGCAATTCTCTCGCAGAAACATCATTGATCATCTTAAGTCTTGCCTCAAACAGTTGCGGATGACCTTAACGTGTATCCAACTACGGGGGAAGCCTCCCCTTTTGAGTAAAAGGACGCAGTGTGAAACTCGACCCCATCGACCCACAAAAATTTACCGATTTTGTTACCTACTCAGAAAAAAAACGCACCCGTGGGGAACGCTTTCTGGACAAGATCAAACCGCGTTCTGCCGCCATGCGTACCACAGTTCTGGTGGTCTTTGTGGTCTGTTTCAGCCTGTTCATGTCTTTGTGGTTCTTCTGGCGTACCTTATTTTTACCTGAAATCCAGCAACATGCGCGCTATCTGGCCATGGAACTGGAAATTCTCAATAATCCCGATCTACGCCTGTATCATAAACAGCAGGAAGTCGATATTGATACCTGGTTAAAAAACCGCGTTGGTATTGAATATGTGACCAATCCGGCAGAGTATCCCACTGTCCGGGAAAAAGTGATTGCAGAATTTTTTACCCGGCAGATCGAAACCAAGCTGGCCAAAGAACTACGTATTGAAGAAGCCACAGTCTATTTCCAGTTTAAACCAAGCCCGCGCATCTGGATTCAGACCCCTGAAATGAATGGTCACTGGGTGCAAGAGCCTTTAAAGACCTATGCCAATTACAGTAATGAGCTGATTCTGGGCTGGTTACTGGGCACGCCGATTATTGTCGGTATTATTATCCTGACCTTGGTGCGTCAGCTCAACCGTCCTTTACGCCGCTTGCAGAATGCCGCCAACAGTTATAGCCGCATTGGTTCAGCACCTTATCTGGACACCAATCATGGCCCACTGGAAATCCGTCAGGTCAATCATGCCTTTAACCAGATGATTTATACCTTGGACCAGACCGAGCGGGAACGCCGCATCATGCTGGCCGGTATTTCACATGACTTGCGCACGCCTTTAACGCGGATTCGTCTCAGTGCCGAAATGATGCCCGATGAAGACTTTCTCAAAGAAGGTCTGATTTATGATGTGGAAGATATGGACGCGATTCTGGATCAGTTCATTTCCTATATGCGCGATGGTTCCGATGAAGAACCACAGGACACCAATGTCAATGTATTGCTTCAGGAACTGGTCAAGCAGTTTAAACCGCTCGATATCCGTTTCAGTCCGCAAGAAATACCGTTGATTCAGGCGCGCAGCATGTCGCTAAAAAGACTGATTGGCAACCTGATCAATAACTCAAAACGCTATGGTTCAGAACCGATTGAAATCTCTGCACATGTCGAGGAAAACCAGCTGTTAATTTGTGTTGCAGATCATGGCGAAGGCATTCCGGAAGACCAGATTGAAGCGCTGATGCAGCCTTTTGTACGGGGAAATTCAGCACGAACCGTCCAAGGCAGTGGCTTGGGACTGGCCATTGTGAAACGGATTGTCGATATTCACCAAGGTCAATTACGCATTCATAATCGCCCTGAAGGCGGACTTGAAGCCATCATCTCACTCCCCTTGAATCAGCTTAACCCAGAGACGCCTCCCCCAGCCACCACACTTGATAAAATCCGCCAAACACTGACTGATCGCTTTTAAGAAACGATCAGTCAGTGAGCAAATGATTTTGTAGTTTTTCTATACAATTCATTTTATATTTCATTAATTCAATCACTTAAAAATCATCATTTTTTATTATACCTACATTTAGCTAAAAAATTAGACCTTAGCCTAACACCTATGCACAATACATTTTTTGAGCGGTACAATCCGTCTCATAGTTTAAGAATTAATGAGAGTTAAAATGTCTTTAGATCGTATCCGTTTAGCCTCCCTACACAACAAAGTCATCAGTCCAGAACAAGCGGCTGAATTCATCAAAGATGGCATGACTGTGGGTATGAGTGGCTTTACTCGCGCGGGTGAAGCGAAGGCGGTTCCTTTAGCTTTAGTTCAACAAGCAAAAGCAAATCCATTAAAGATCACGTTAATTACTGGTGCATCACTAGGAAACGATCTAGACAAACAACTGACTGAAGCTGGCGTACTGGCACGTCGTTTACCGTTCCAGGTCGACAACACTTTACGTAAGGCGATCAACAACGGCGAAGTGATGTTCATCGACCAGCATTTGTCTGAAACTGTTGAACAAATGCGTAACCAACAGCTGAAAAAACCAGATGTTGCGATCATTGAAGCGGTTGCAATCACTGAAGATGGCGGCATCATTCCAACCACATCTGTAGGTAACTCTGCAAGCTTTGCAATCTTTGCTGAAAAAGTAATTGTAGAAATCAATACCAACTTAAGCCCGGCATTTGAAGGCTTACACGATATCTATATCCCGTCATACCGTCCAACGCGTCAAGCGATTCCTTTGACTCAAGTGGATGAGCGTATCGGGACACATGCGATCAATATTGATCCAGCAAAAATTGTCGGTATCGTATTCAACAATGACTTGCACGACTCACCATCTACAGTGACTGCACCAGATGATGAGACGCAAAGCATCGCCAATCATTTGATCGCTTTCTTTGAAAAAGAAGTGGCTGAAGAGCGTCTACCGAAAAACTTAGGTCCATTACAGGCGGGGATTGGCTCAATTGCCAACGCAGTATTGACCGGTCTGAAAGATTCGAACTTCGAAGACTTGATCATGTACTCAGAAGTACTACAAGACTGTACCTTTGAATTGATTGATGCAGGCAAAATGAAGTTTGCTTCAGGTTCTTCGATTACCCTGTCTGCTAAATATGGCGAGAAAGTATTTAACAACCTGGAACAATACAAAGACAAACTGGTATTACGTCCACAGGAAATTTCGAACCATCCTGAACTGGTACGTCGTTTAGGTATTATCGGTATCAACACGGCACTTGAGTTTGATATTTACGGTAACGTGAACTCGACTCACGTCTGCGGTACCAAAATGATGAACGGTATTGGTGGTTCAGGTGACTTCGCACGTAATGCGCACCTGGCGATCTTCGTCACCAAATCAATCGCGAAAGGTGGCGACATCTCTTCTGTGGTACCGTTTGCTTCACATATCGACCATGCAGAACACGATGTAGATATCCTGGTAACTGAACAAGGTCTGGCGGATCTTCGTGGTTTGGCGCCGCGTGAGCGTGCTCGTGCCGTGATTGATCACTGTGCACACCCAATGTACCGCGATGCCCTGAACGATTACTTTGACCGTGCATGTGCAAAAGGCGGCCACACGCCTCACATTCTTCGTGAAGCGCTGTCTTGGCACACTAACTTCGAAGAAAATGGTCACATGCTTGCTGTAGAAGCTGCAGTAAAAACTGCATAATCGTCTGCATTCGAAAAACGCCCTACGGGGCGTTTTTTTATGGGATTTTTATCTTTGTTGAATAGCCATAAGTAAACTCTCTGGACAAAATCATCAGGCTATCATTCATATTCTCGTCCAATCTTCATGCTGCCAATATGCTGTAGAAATCCCCTTCTGATGCTCAAGGACTTTAAATTCTGATTCTTCACCCTCATACTTAAACACAAGAGTAAATTAGAGACATGACATGCGCGTAGATATCTGGTCAGATGTGGTTTGCCCCTTCTGCTATATTGGTAAAAAACGTTTAGAAGCAGCTGCACAAGAAGCAGGCATTGAACTTGAAGTGCATTGGCACAGTTACCAGCTCGACCCTGAAGCACCAGTGCGCCAGGAAGTGTCCAATTCTGAGCGTCTGGCACAAAAATATGGTCGTAGCGTAGCTGAAGTCGAAGAAATGCAGCGTAATATTGCCGAGATGGCCAAAGCTGAAGGCATTGAATTTAACTGGGAAGGTGCCAACTCAGGCAATACTTTCAATGCGCATCGTATTATTCATCTGGCGCAAAGCAAAGGTTTGGGTAATGATGCACAGGAAGCTTTCTTCTATAGCTATATGACGCAAGGCTTGGCCATTGGAGAGCGTGAAACACTGGAAGATGCGCAGCACGTATTGGCCTGAATCCGGTCGAGGTCGATGACTTACTGGACTCTGATGAATTTTCTGATTTTGTCAAATTTGATCAGGAAGTAGCACAGGATCAGCTCAAAGTGACTGGTGTACCTTTCTTTGTTTTTGATCAACGTGTGGCCTTGGCAGGCGCGCAGCCTAAAGACGTGTTCTTGCAGGTTTTTGAGAAAGCGCTGGAGACTGCAGCAGAAAATCCGGCTGAATAATACTCAACAGAGAGTTGCAATACGCCTAGGCAATCGAACTCAGAAAATTTATAAAAACATCCCCATTTCAGATGGGGATGTTTTTTGCCTGTCATTTACACTCATTGACTTAGTCGACCAGAAAACTAATTTTTAAATTTACACGATATTCCGTGATTTTATTTTCTTTGATGACCACCTTCTGTTCATTGATCCAGGCACCTTGTACATTTTTGATGGTTTCTGTGACTTTTTGAATACCGGTTTGAATCGCATCTTCAAAGCTTTTCGTACTGCTTGAATTAACTTCCACCACTTTTGCAATTGCCATAATGAAACTCTCATTGTAAACATGAATGAAAATCCATCTTAGTTCATTCCCACAGGATTGCAGCAGCGCGTAAACAAGCGACAGCAAAAACTTACATGGATTGAACAAAGCTTTCATCTGAGCAGATGAAAATCTGTTGACCTTATTTTGGCAGTTCATGATATTCAAATTTCCATCGTGACTAACAACCATAAAAGCCCCGTAAACAGCCGAAACCCAGACTAGAGCAAATACACTAATATATTGTTTTGTAGAATAATTTTTCTAATTTTTAGGTGCTGCTTTTGCCGAATCTATCATTTTCTATTCAGCCTTATTTGCTATGATTTCACCCGAATCAAGTTTAAATACTCTCCCCTCTGTTCAAGTTATTGAACACCCTGATATTAAAGGTCGTCCCATGAATGCTCTTAAATTTGCTTTCGCAGCAACTGTTATGGCTTTTTCTGTTCAAGCATCAGCGCAAATGGCACAAGTGGTTTATCTGCCAGACTTTCCGGCAAGCAAAGCACCTGCTGAAACTGTAAATACAGAAACTGCAACGCCGGCAACTGAAAAAACTGCTTAATACCCAACAAGTTTTTATGCAAACAGGCTGATTGATTCAGCCTGTTTTTTTATATCGATTTAATTTAGCTGCTCTCTGAAGAAAATCAGTATTTTAAAAATTATCGATCATTTCATATTTTGCTATTTTCCATTGATATTGATCGCTTTTTTGTCATTAAATTTAATAGATTATAAATATAAAACAGTTAAAATAAATCACTATTTCATGTGATCTACGCATATAATTGTAGCAATATAAAAATACTGATAATACAAAAGCATTGTTATGAACAGACTTCAGGCATTGGTGCAGGGCAAAATTTCACCTCAGTCCATTTCTATTGATTTTCTGATTGAAATGGCAGAACGCCATACAGATCCTCATTCTGCTGAATACAAATTAATCGAGTTGGCGCTGAATATGGTGCTGGCCCAAACTTTGGATAAAGCGCTAAAACATATCTAGAGATATAAAATGAACGCTTTAAAAAAAGCACACTTAGTCAAGGAATTACATGAATTGATCCAGCAACTGGAGCATCAGGCTCTACCTCTGTACGACGTGGCCCGTTTCAAAAAAAGAATTCGTGATATCTTTAATCTTTGTGATGAACCTATTTTTAAAAATCAGATTTTAGCGTTTAAAGCCCAGACCCAGCCTGAACTTGCTGCCTATCAATTTTCCGCCAGTACCCCCTATCATCTAAGTTTTTGTGGTTATTTCACTGAAATTCCAGCTCTGGAAAAGGCACTGTATACCCAGCCAGATATAGGCTGGGCAATTCTACATCATCCTGAGCGTGGCTGGCAGGTCTGGCTAATTCCGGCACCGAAGCATCCTGCACTAAACAGTGAATGGAATGAGTTACAACAATGTTCTATCTGGCTGTCACAGCAACAATTGACAACCGGTCTGCAAGCGGCTCCTCCATTGACTGTACCGGCCTTATCCCTGAATGAAGCAGAAGCCAGCTTAAAAGCGGCGGCCACGACTCGATATCATCGTGGCCGACAAAAAGCAAAAATCAACCCATTAAGCTTAAATCATTCAGATGAACCACACATTCAGATACAGGCCACGTCTGAGTATCTAGATCATCCATTACCCACTAAAACTGCGATTGTGCAGGAAAAAATTATTGTCCCAGAAGTGATCGATTTTCCCGCTGAGATTCAACTGGGAGACGTGATTGCACAGGTTCAGCCTTTGACTCCGGAAGATACCAATCTCCAGCGGCTTTGTGCTTTAGAATTGGAACCTGATGTCGGGCATCCAGCCTATCTGGATATTGTGCTGTATTATGCCGCAGAAGATCACTGGCAGGCACGCCAAGTTTATTTGGTGGAGCAGCTGAATCTGCAAGGCCAGTTTATTAAATATCTGATGCTTTTGGGTGCATCAAGTCAATTACAGGCGCACTATTGTATTGAGCATTGGTTGAGTCAGCATCAGTATCAGGCTGCTGCGATTAAATCGCTGTCGTGGCCTCAATTAAGTACAGGTTTCACGCAATTGCATCTGTTGTCAAAAGCCTATTTGCAACAAGCAGAAATAGTCTGGACACAACCCGATTATTATCCTTATATTCCGGCAGATTCGATTCAGAAACAAAAATTTATCTCATTTGAGGAAGCCCTTGCGGATTTCTCTACACCGATACTCTTATTGCAAGAACATCAGCGAATACGCGTGATTCATGGTGAAAAACGCCTGTCTCTCGCAGAGGATGAACTGGCCTATCCATCTATCTTGCTGCAACGTGATCAACAGCTAAACTGGCAAAAAATTCACACGATTATTTTAATGATGTCGCAACCCATTCAGGTCATGGAGCTTTATCAGGCAATTCAGACTCAAATCATTGAATAATTGCTGTTATTTTGTAGCTTTAACTTGCTTTTTATCGCTATATTTAAGAAAACTACAGCTGAATAAAAGAATACAAGAGTAATAAATATCTCATGCAAATAAATCGAATTACTCAGATCTTCCTGCTCTCTCTTGGCATGGGAATCAGCAGTAGCATGTCTTGGGCAAATTCAGTAAAAGATGCTTCTTCAGACCAGGAAAAAAACTCGGAGAGTGTTGAGCCGGCACGTTCAGGACTGCTGGATCAAATTCCGCGTTTGATTGATGCAACACTAACCATTCTTCCAGAGCAGTCGAATACCGCCATCGTCCCGCCTACGCTAGAAACGGAAAATCATTCATGGGCCGATCAGAAACAGAAAAGCATCCGAGAATGGGCAGATCGTACTGCGCATAAAATTGATAACTGGTTTGGTGAAACTGATCCGGATCAGCCGGCTGCCGCCACACTGCGTGTCATTTTGGATAATCGCTGGGATGAATATGAGGGCTATGAGATTAAGCCCCGTATCCGTGGCAGAATCAAACTTCCCACCTTAGAACAAAAGCTGAGTCTGGTCTTCGGTGATGACAGTCTGGACAATGAATTAGACAGTAATGTCGCGATTACCAATGAAAATCCGGCAACATCTGGAGATAAGCGTCTCGATACCAAGCGCGCACGCCAGGATAACAGCTCATTCGCCTTACGCTGGTCGGAATGGTCAGACCGGATTCCTTTTGAAACCGATCTGGATCTGGGTTTACGCTCCGGAGATGATATTTACCTGCGCGTCAAAGCCAGTAAAGATTGGACACTGGAAAATGACTACTTTTTTCATGCCGAACAGATTTATCGCTACGGGATTCAAAGTGAAAACTATTTGCGTACCAATCTGGAACTGATCCATGCCCGTCCCAATCAGGCATTTTTTTCCAATCAGCTCAGTCTGACCTATGCAGATGATCAAGATGATGATCTGACCTGGGACAACTATACCTTTAGGCAACATCAGTTTTTTCAGGACAACCGTTTTAGCTATGGTATTTATACTGGCGGTTATCTAAATGACAAGGATCTGCGTCTGAATCGCTGGGGACCGTATGTGTCCTGGAGACAGCCTTTTTTACGTGAATGGTTTTTTGTCCAGACCGACCTCAACTATCTGAATGATCATCGCGAAGATCGTGATCACTATGTTGGTGCTTTGGTGCGTTTAGAGGCATTGTTTTAAACTCAAGCGCGGTGCAAAGCTAAAAAATCCCTCCGTAGAGGTAATGCTGATCAGTTAAGGAGTTTAGAAATAGACTCTTTAACTTTTTAGTCGTTCACGACGGAGTCTTAAATTTATAAATCAAATACTTAAAAATAATTTGTTACTTTGGTTTCGCCCAAATGAGAAGCGAAGCTTCGCAAGGAAGGCATCTTGCGGAGCAACACTCCTCACCGCAAAACTCGTCAGCCACCATCGATTAGTAAATTTGTCGCAGAAACAATCATTTTTAAATCTTACGGTGCAATACACCTCATGCCTCAAACAGTTGCGGATGACTTTTCTATCTATCAGATATAATCATGAATTTGAAAAAGAAAATGCCAGTCAATTCCTTAACTGACTGGCATTACTCCGTAGAGGGATTTTTTAGCTTAGAGCATCATGTATTAAGCAAGCAACAAGCTATTGATACGCTTCACATACTCAGCAGGATTTTCTGGTAATCCGCCTTCTGCAATCACCGCTTGATCAAAGATCACATTGGCCAGATCGTCAAACTGCGCTGAGCCATCCAGTTTTTTCACCAAAGGATGTTCCGGATTGATTTCCAGAATCGGCTTCATATCCGGTACAGGCTGACCTGCATCTTTCAGCATACGGATTAATTGTGGAGATAATTCCCCTTCTCCAGTCACCAGACAGGCCGGTGAATCGACCAGACGCGTAGTCACACGTACTTCTTTGGTCTTGTCTTTGAGTGAATCCGTCAGCTTCTCGACCACCGGTTTAAACTGGGCTGCGGCTTCCTCAAGTGCTTTTTTCTCTTCAGCATCCTGAAGATCGCCCAAATCAACTGCACCCTTAGACACGTTTTGCAACGGCGTGCCATCGAACTCATTCACAAAGTTCATCGCCCATTCATCTACGCGTTCGGTCATGAGCAGAACTTCAATGCCTTTTTTCTTGAACAGTTCTAACTGCGGTGAATTCTTTGCAGCATTCAGGCTGTCTGCAGTCACATAATAGATGGCTTTCTGACCGTCTTTCATGCGTGCTTTATAGTCTGCCAATGAAGTGCTGACTTCATCATTGTTCGAGGTTGCATAACGCAGCAGTTTCAAAATACGTTCACGGTTGGCAAAATCTTCGCCTAGGCCTTCTTTCAAGACTGAAGCAAATTCCTGATGGAAAGTCTTGAATTTTTCCTGATCTTTTTCATCTTCAGATTTGGCCAGATGATCCAGAATCGTCAGGATACGGCGGGCATTCCCGTCACGAATGGTTTTCACATCGCGGCTTTCTTGCAGTAACTCACGGCTGACGTTCAGTGGTAAATCGGCACTGTCTACCACGCCTTGTACAAAGCGCAGGTAATTCGGAATCAGATTATCCGCATCATCCATAATAAAGACACGTTTCACATACAGCTTGATACCGGCTTTTGATTCACGGGTGAAAATGTCATGTGGGGCTTTGCTTGGAATATACAATAACTGGGTATATTCAGTACTGCCTTCCACCCGGTTATGCGCCCAGGCCAATGGCGCCGTGAAATCATGGCTTAAGTTTTTGTAGAACTCGACATATTGTTCTTCAGTAATTTCAGACTTGCTCCGTGTCCAGAGTGCGCTGGCCGAGTTAATCGCTTCCCACTCATCAGTCTTGACATACTGGCCACCTTTCGATGTTTCACCTTCAGCCGCTTCTTCCTCCTGCCAGACTTCTTTTTGCATCTGGATTGGCAGGCTGATGTGGTCTGAATATTTATTGATAATCTGCTTCACTTTATAGCTTTGCAAATAATCCAGCGCATCGTCACGCAGATGCAGAATAATATCGGTACCACGGCCTTGTTTCGTGATCTGCTCAACTTCGAACTCACCGGTTCCGCCACTAATCCAGCGTACGCCTTCAGAGACATCTGTACCGGCACGACGCGATTCTACCGTAATCTTGTCAGCCACAATAAAACCAGAATAGAAACCGACACCAAACTGGCCAATCAATTGAGCATCGGCTTTTTGATCACCGGTCAGTTTAGACATAAAGTCTTTGGTGCCCGATTTGGCAATGGTGCCTAAATTATCAATAGCTTCCTGTTCGCTTAGACCAATTCCGTTATCTGAAATGGTAATGGTCTTATTCTCTGCATCAAGGCTGACACGAACGCGTAAATCCGGATCATTTTCATAAAATTCGGGATGATTGATCCCTTCAAAACGCAATTTGTCACAAGCATCCGAGGCATTCGAAATCAGTTCGCGCAGAAAAATTTCAGGGTTTGAATAAAGCGAATGGGTCACGAGATGTAGTAACTGAGCCACTTCAGCCTGGAAACTATGTTTTTGTGCGTTAGACTCTCTCATTAATCACTCCTTTTATTTTAAATACAGGTCAATACTGTTGCCTATATGAATGGAGTGAGTTCCTCAATTTTCAATAGTCAGGGGTATATTTTTTCTCAAGATATTTTTGAGCGCTTGATCTGGCAGGGTTTTGGTCTTGGCAAGACTGATTGCCAGACTTAATAAGGCCCAAGCTTATAAATGCGCTGAAACTGCAAGTCCAGCTGCTGTTGCCGCATATTATAGACCTGGCTCAGGCAAGAGACCGATTCCTGACACTGGTCACGAAACTGCAGCCATTTGACCTGATCGCGCTGAATGACTGAACGTGTCCCCATCGGCACCATACGGCGTAAGATATGATAGCTGGTACTCATTTTGACATCGGCATCATTGAGCAGGCGATGCTCACAAATGGCTTTTTCGGTCACGGTTTCAGCTTTCTGACAATCAAAACTTGCGGCATAGGCAGGTGCGACCAATAGGCCGCAGAAGATCACAATACTCTTCATTAAAAATCTCATGCTGATCTTCCTTATTATTCAATTATTAAGTCGTATTCAATTAATATTTACTTTATTCGTTTTAATATATTTGAACATTGCCAATCTGCTCAATTTCAATAGGTTATAAATCGTTGTTATTTTGAAAAAAAAAGCCTCATGTGAAATGAGGCCTTTGGAAAATCAATCCAGAAATATGAAAGCTTATTAGAATTTGTAGCTATAACCGAGTGTATAAACCATAGGGTCAATATCAAGATCAAATTTTACAGGAGTATTTTCTACTTGTACTTCTGGACTGATCTGTGCGTAACGTGCATCAAAGAATACACCCCAGTTTTTAGCATCTGCTGGCTGATAGTTAAAGCCTACCTGACCTGCAAAGCCAAAATCTTCTTTCACTTTCACATCGGCTTCTTCTAAAGGACCAGTGGTTTTTTCATCCCAAGCAATAAATGCTGTACCACCTACACCAATATATGGGGTAAAGCGAGTTGCATTTTTAAAGTGATATTTTGCGGTAATTGTTGGTGGGAGATGTTTAATTTTTACCGCATTCACCCCAGCAGCTTGCACATCATGGCTAATTGGAGTAGCAAGAAGTAATTCAGCAGAAATATTATCATTAAAGAAATACTCAACCGATGGTGTAAATGCGAACTCATTATCAGCTTCTACTTTGATTCCGCCTAAATCTGCTACTGAAGTTGATTCTGTCGGTGCAACAACTGAACCACCTACTTTCACTTGCCATTGACCAGCCATCGCCGATGCAGAAAGACCCATTAATGCAATTAGAGCAACTTTTTTTAACATTTTAAAATACCCCACTGGAAGATTATTTATTAAGAATTTAAATATTAATTTAATGATAAACGTGGAGGGATTTAACATGCAATAGAGATTATAAAACTAAATTATAAATATTATTTAAGTTATTGTTTTCATATATTATTTATTTTAAATATACTAAATTGGTTGGTTTTAATACCAACTAATCTAATCAGATTTAAATAAGGTTATTTAAAGAAATAAACTCATTTTTATATTTAAAACCATTAAAACATGTATTTTAAATATATATTATAAAGTCATTTAAAATACCCCTTGAGTGAATTTAATATTCACTCAAGTCCGTATAATTAAATTACAGCACCATCGCCGCGATCCAGCCAAAAATCATCAGCGGGATATTAAAATGAATGAAGGTTGGAACCACACTATCCTTCATATGGTCATGCTGACCATCCATATTCAGACCGGATGTTGGGCCTAGAGTTGAATCTGACGCTGGAGAGCCGGCATCGCCTAAAGCCGCCGCAGTCCCGATAATGGCAATGGTCGCAGCCGGGCTGAAACCAAACTGGATACACAGCGGAACATAAATAATCGCCAGAATGGGAATAGTCGAGAAAGACGAACCAATGCCCAATGTGATCAGCAAACCAATCAACAGCATCAGAAATGCGGCCAGTGCCTGACTATTACCAATCCAGTTTACTGATGCTTCAACCAAGGTTGGTACCTGATTAGTCGCTTCAATCACCGCGGCAAAGCCTTGTGCCGCAATCATGATAAAGCCAACTAGCGCCATCATGCGCATACCGGTAATGATCACATCATCCGCTTCTTTCCATTTAAAGATCCCGGCACAACTCAGGATTGCGACACCGACCAGACCGGCCAGAATCATCGAGTCTGAATAAAGCTGTACCGCCAATGTGGCAATAACTGCAAGGCCGGCCATCCAGATGGTAAATTTGGCAATCTGCGGTTTAACCTGCTCAGCCACACCCAATTCAGCGGAAATACTTTGCTGTTCCTGGACATGAATATCTTGATATTGACGTGGTTTGCGATAGCTAATAAAGATCGCCACCAATAAGCCCACAAACATACCGAATACTGGAATTGCCATCGCAGATGGAATCTGGTCATAGCTAATTTCAAATCCATATGGCTTACCAAAAGTATTGATGTTATGACCCAGAATGTCATTCAGGAAGATGGCACCAAAACCGACCGGAATCAGCATATAGGTGCCTACCAGACCAAAGGTCAGCAAACAGGCAATCAAACGACGGTCGAGCTTTAAATGGTTAAATACAGTCAATAATGGTGGAATCAGGACTGGAATAAAGGCGATATGTACCGGAATCACGTTCTGGGAAAATACCGCAGCAATGGCTACTGTAAAAAAGATCAGATATTTCACCCGGTTTTGTGCTTTAAAATCAGCCTCACCTTTTAAGGTGTTGATCATTTTATACGCCAACAAATCCGGCAAACCTGAACGTGCCAACGCCAAAGCAAATGCACCTAAAATACCGTAAGCCAAGGCAATTTTGGCACCGCCGCCCAAGCCATTGTTAAACGCGTCCAAGGTTCCCTGAAGGCCAAGACCTGCCAGTAAACCACCCGTAACAGCACCAATGACCAGGGCAAAAACCACAGGTACACGTGCCAATGAGAGTCCGAACATGACTCCAATAGCAGCAAGAATTGCGAACATAATGAATCGGAATAGAGAGAAAGCGGCTATTTTATCAGAAAATTCGGATAAAAATTCCGCCACTTTTCCTTTCAGCAGTCATGTTCAGTGCTGAGGCTGATTAGACGACTTCAGCAGATTGACGCTGAATAAAGTGATCAATTAATTGAGCCACTTGTTCTGGCTGGCTCAGAATTGCCCAGTGATTGGCGTCCAGTTCCACTTTAGAGAAATTATCGACCCATTTTGCCATCTCATCGACCAGATCAGGCCCGACAAACTGGTCATATTTCAGTACAATCGCTTGTACCGGACAGATGGCAAAGCGCTGCCGTGGTCGGGCCAAACGCGGTAAAAAATTGGCCCGATACAGGTTTACCCCATACTTGCCATCTTTGACGATCTTCGGGTTCAGCGGCAGATCGTCCCGTCTTTCTAATTGCCGGACAATCTTGGCCCAGCGCTGCGGATTAAAAAAATTCCAGGCCAAGGGGGCTAGTAAAGGCAACTGAAATACCGCGATATACCAGGACTTGCTCATTTGCTTTAAAAATTTTGCTTTGTCTTGATTGAACTGCTCGCGCATCCAGAAAGCAGCATGATCCAGACAAGGGCCAGACAGCGTGCTATAAGACAGAATTCGGCCTTTGAATCTTAAATCTGTGACAGATTCCCAAGACTGAATTGAACCCCAGTCATGCGCTGCCAGATGAAAACCACGATTCGGCAATACCTTGCTCACTACCTCTTCCAGATCCTGACTTAAGCGTGCCAAGCGGTAATCCGAGATTTTTTGAGGAATACTTGACTCACCTGCGCCGCGCACATCGTAGCTCACAACAAAATAATCCTGACTCAAATAAGCAATGACTGGCTCCCAAACCGCTTGATGATCGGGGTAGCCATGAACCAGTACCAATGCCGGCCGTGTGGGCTGTCCGTAAGTTTTAACGCAAAGACGCTGCTGATCCGTGGTATCGACCCATTGCATTTCCATGTTTTGATCCTGTTGTTGTTATTGACCGCATAGTTTATAAATCGGAATAATTTATCAATGCCAGCGCATTTTTGTTGCTCTAGTATGCATAACTACACAAGAAAAAAGAATGTCAGCATGAGCCTATTCCAGAAAATTCAAAAACTGCCTTTGGTTTCAAAATTTATTCTGAACCGCTATGCCCCCTATCGTGGTGCAGGCATCGAAATTGATAAAATTGATTTTAATCATTATCACATTCGGGTCAAAATGCCACTGACCCGTAAAAACCAGAATATTGTCGGCGTCCATTTTGGTGGCAGCTTATATTCAATGGTCGATCCATTTTATATGCTCTTACTGATGCATCATTTAGGGCCGAAATATATCGTCTGGGATAAGGGCGCGAGTATCCAGTTTTTAGCACCGGGTCGCGGCACCGTCTTTGCTGATGTGCGCATCTCTGCTGAAGAAGTCAGTACTATTATTGACCTGGCTGCTGACTATGCACCGGTATATCGCCATTACCAGCTCAATATCTATGATGAGGCTGGCGTTCGAATTGCCGAAGTACAAAAAACGGTTTATATCCGGCGCAAACAAAGCAAAGGAAAAATTCAAAAAACTGGATAAGGTAAAAGCGCCACATGGGCGCTTTTAGATCTGAATCGATTTAAAGTCAGTGCAGACTTAACGACGGCGGTTATCCTGTTCGATCGCAGCACCTGCGCCACCACCGATTGCACCACCAATCGCAGCACCAGCATTCCCACCGAATATGCTTTTACCTACAGCTGAGCCTACAGCACCGCCGACACCACTATAGGTTGCATTACGGTTTGAGCCACCTTGGGACTTACTTCCTACGGCTGCGCCTGCACCACCACCGACTGCAGAACCAAGACCACCCCCGACACTATTACCCACACCACCACCGACTGCACCACCTAAAGCGGCAGCACCGATACGCTGCTCATTGGCAGACATACTTTCACAACCTGCCAGCATAAAGGTGGAGAGAGTTGCAACTGCCATCACACCCATTAATTTTTTCATGACTTTGGCCTTCCTTTTCATACTTTAATTTAGCTTATCTTCATTTTATAAAACTAAAACATGGAGCGTGTTACTTCTCTCGGTATTCCTGCTGAGTTTTGTAAGTATCAATGGATTATTCCGCTGTTTAGCCTTTAATTAGCTTTTAATTTTTATGTATTTAAGACAAAAAAGACGCCCGAAGGCGTCTCTTTTTTAGCTTTAACTTGAATTAGAATTCTTCGTTAAATGCTTGACTTAAAGCTTGATCAACATCAGAGAAGTCATTGTGCAGTTCAAATTCTGCAGCTTCTGCTTCTTGACGACGACGCTCGAGATGGTAAGCCAAACCTGTACCCGCTGGGATCAGACGACCTACAACCACGTTTTCTTTCAGACCGCGTAAGTCATCTTCTTTACCTGTTACAGCCGCTTCAGTTAACACACGTGTGGTTTCCTGGAACGATGCAGCAGAGATGAACGAGTCAGTCGAAAGTGACGCTTTGGTAATACCCATCAACAGACGTTCAAACTTCGCAGGGAACTTGTTTTGTGCAAGAACTGCTTGGTTTTCTTGTACAACACGGATGTAATCCACTTGTTCGCCTTTGATGAAGCTGGTATCGCCACCATCAGTGATATCCACTTTACGCAGCATTTGACGTACGATGACTTCAATGTGCTTGTCGTTGATTTTTACACCTTGCAGACGGTATACGTCCTGAACTTCGTTCACGATGTAGTTGGTCAACGCCACTTCACCTTTCAGACGTAAAATGTCATGCGGGTTCTGTGGGCCATCAGAAATGGTTTCACCACGGTTCACATGTTCGCCTTCGAACACGTTAATGGTACGCCATTTCGGAATCAGCTCTTCGTAAATCTCAGAGCCATCATCCGGTGTAATCACCAGACGGTTCTTACCTTTGGTTTCTTTACCGAAGCTCACAACACCCGATACTTCTGCAAGGATTGCATGCTCTTTCGGCTTACGTGCTTCGAACAAGTCAGCTACACGCGGTAGACCACCGGTAATATCACGGGTACGTGAAGATTCTTGTGGTACACGACCAATAACGTCACCGACACCAATCGTTTCGCCATCACGGACAGAAAGAATGGTGTTTTGTGGCAAGAAGTAGAACTGTTCAGTGCCTTCAACTGTGTCTAACACTACAGCAGGACGCAAATCTTTACCTGACGCAGGACGTGAAGTCACTGGCAAGATTTCGATGGTTGACATACCTGTTGCATCATCAGTTTTCGAAGTCACGGTCACGCCATCAGCGATCTGGCTGAAACGCACTTTACCTGCAACTTCTGTTACCAATGGATGTGTATGCGGATCCCAAGTCGCCACGATACCGCCTGCTTCTACAGCTTCGCCATCTTTTAGCAAGATAGATGCACCGTAAGGCAGTTTATAGCGCTCGCGCTCACGACCTAAATCATCCGCAATACCGATCTCACCTGAACGTGAAGTCGATACCAAGTGACCTTTGGCATGTTGTACTGTTTTCACGTTGTGGAAACGCACTGTACCCTGGTTACGAACTTGTACGCTGTTTGCAGCAGACGTTCGGCTTGCAGCACCACCCACGTGGAAGGTACGCATAGTTAACTGTGTACCTGGTTCACCAATTGATTGAGCTGCCATGACACCAACAGACTCACCCGGGTTCACCTGATGACCACGCGCCAAGTCACGGCCGTAACATTTCGCACATACACCGAAAGTAGACGCACAGTTTACAACCGAACGTACTTTAATTTCGTCGACACCTTGGCTTTCGATAAACGTCGCCAGTTTCTCGTCAATTAAAGTATTACGTGGAAGCAGAACTTCGTCTGTACCGACACGTTTCACATCTTCAGCAACCACACGACCCAATACTCGTGCACCCAAGTTCTCGATGACATCGCCACCTTGAATGAATGGTGTCATTACTAGACCGTCGAAGGTGCCACAATCTGGCTCGGTAATCACCAAGTCTTGCGCAACGTCTACCAGACGACGCGTCAAGTAACCAGAGTTCGCAGTTTTCAGTGCTGTATCGGCCAAACCTTTACGCGCACCGTGTGTCGAGATGAAGTACTGTAGTACAGTCAAACCTTCACGGAAGTTCGCTTTAATAGGCGTTTCAATGATCGAGCCATCCGGCTTCGCCATCAAACCACGCATACCCGCCAACTGACGAATCTGAGCTGCCGAACCACGGGCACCCGAGTCAGACATCATGTAGATCGAGTTGAATGATTTTTGCTTCTCGTCTTCACCCTGTTTGTTTTTAACAGTCGTGAAAGACAAGTTGTCCATCATCGCTTTAGCAACCTGGTCATTGGTACGCGCCCAAATATCGACCACTTTGTTATAACGTTCGCCGGCAGTTACGAAACCTTGTTCGAACTGTTGTTCGATTTCACGAACTTCAGCTTCCGCTTTACCAATAATGACTTGTTTTTGCGGTGGAATAACCATGTCTTCCATACCGACAGATACACCTGAACGCGTCGCCTGACGGAAGCCTAGGTACATCAATTGGTCAGCGAAGATAACAGTATCTTTCAGACCCAATTTACGGTAGCAAGAGTTAATTAACTTAGAGATGTTTTTCTTGGTCATCTCAACGTTAATTTGCTGGAAATCCATACCTTCAGGCACAACTTCCCAAAGTAGGCAGCGACCAGGTGTGGTATCTACAATAATGGTTTGATGTTCACGGTTGCCATCTTCATCGATGACAGTCTGGTGTACACGTGCTTTAACGCGAGCGTGTAGATCAACCTGACCTGTTGCCAGTGCACGGTTTACTTCGTGAGTATCCGCGAACACCATGCCCTCACCTTTGGCATTGATTGCATCACGCGTGATGTAATACAAGCCCAAGACAACGTCCTGAGACGGCACGATGATTGGCTCACCGTTCGCTGGAGACAAGATGTTGTTGGTCGACATCATTAACGCACGCGCTTCTAACTGCGCTTCAAGTGTTAATGGTACGTGTACCGCCATTTGGTCACCATCGAAGTCGGCGTTAAACGCAGCACACACGAGCGGGTGTAGACGGATCGCCTTACCTTCAATCAGGATCGGTTCAAATGCTTGAAGACCTAGACGGTGAAGTGTTGGCGCACGGTTCAACATCACTGGATGTTGACGGATCACGTGAGCAAGAACGTCCCAAACTTCTGGCGTCTCGCGCTCAACCATTTTCTTCGCAGCTTTAATGGTGGTTGCTTGACCAGATGCTTGTAGTTTCGCGAAAATGAATGGCTTGAACAATTCAAGTGCCATTTTCTTCGGAAGACCACATTGGTGCAAACGCAGGTTTGGACCAACGGTAATGACCGAACGCCCTGAGTAATCGACACGTTTACCCAATAAGTTCTGACGGAAACGACCTTGCTTACCTTTGATCATATCTGCCAAAGATTTAAGCGGACGCTTGTTTGAACCGGTAATTGCACGACCACGACGACCGTTGTCTAACAATGCATCGACAGACTCTTGCAACATACGTTTTTCGTTACGTACGATGATGTCTGGCGCTGCAAGGTCAAGAAGACGCTTCAAACGGTTGTTACGGTTAATCACACGACGGTAAAGATCGTTCAAGTCAGAAGTCGCGAAACGACCACCTTCAAGTGGTACCAACGGACGAAGGTCTGGTGGCAGAACTGGAAGTACAGTCAACACCATCCATTCTGGCTTGTTGTTCGAATCGTTGAATGCTTCCATCAACTTCAAACGCTTAGAGGCTTTTTTCAGCTTGGTTTCTGAAGTTGTCACAGGAATTTCTTCACGAAGACGCGCAATTTCAGCTTCAAGATCGATGTCTTTCAACAAGTCTTGAACCGCTTCAGCACCCATTTTCGCTGTGAATTCATCACCGTGTTCTTCCAACGCATTGAAGTATTCTTCATCGTTCAGAAGCTGGTATTTCTCAAATGGTGTCATACCAGGATCGGTAACCACATAAGATTCGAAATACAATACGCGTTCGATATCACGTAGCGTCATGTCTAATAATAGACCGATACGGCTCGGCAATGATTTCAAGAACCAGATGTGTGCAACTGGAGAAGCTAGCTCGATGTGACCCATACGTTCACGACGAACTTTCGCAGTTGTTACTTCAACGCCACATTTTTCACAAATGACGCCTTTGTATTTCATACGCTTGTATTTACCACACAAGCATTCGTAATCTTTTACTGGACCAAAGATTTTGGCACAGAATAAACCATCACGTTCAGGTTTGAACGTACGATAGTTAATGGTTTCTGGCTTTTTAACTTCACCGTGAGACCATGACTTAATCATTTCTGGTGACGCAAGACCAATACGGATGCGGTCAAACTCTACAGGAGCATGACCGTCTGAATCCGTCTTTTTGCGCATGATATCGAGCAAGTCTTTCAATTTTTTTCTCCGTGTGTCGAGGAGATTTTCACTTCTCGACTGGGTCACAAATATTGTTTTTTAACTGAAACTGGGAATCCCAAGAATCCCCCTAAATCCCCCTTTAAAAAAGGGGGACTTCTCCCCTCTTTATCAAAGAGGTGAGAAGCACTGCTTCGCAAGGGAGATTCAATGGAACTAATTAGTCACCATTTTTCAGTTCAATGTTGATACCTAAAGAACGGATCTCTTTGGTCAATACGTTGAACGATTCAGGCATACCCGGGTCCATATAATGGTTACCATCTACAATATTCTTGTAGATACGGGTACGGCCTTCAACGTCATCCGATTTCACAGTCAGCATTTCTTGTAGCGTATATGCTGCACCGTAAGCTTCTAGTGCCCAGACTTCCATCTCACCGAAACGCTGACCACCGAATTGTGCTTTACCACCCAGCGGCTGTTGCGTGACTAGAGAATAAGAACCAGTTGAACGCGCATGCATCTTGTCATCAACTAAGTGGTTCAGTTTCAGCATGTACATATAACCCACAGTCACTGGACGGTCGAAACGCTCACCAGTACGACCATCATATAATACTGTCTGACCAGTACTTGATAGACCTGCAAGTTGTAACAATTCTTTGATCTGACCTTCTTCAGCACCATCGAATACAGGCGTTGCCAAAGGCACACCAGCACGCAAGTTACCAGAAAGTTTCAAGATTTCATCATCAGTCAAGCTGTCAAGATCTTCTTGCTCGCCACCAACTTTGTTATAAATCTTGTCCAGGAAATCACGAAGCTCAAGTACAGTACGCTGTTCTTTCATCATCTTGTCAATTTGATCGCCAAGACCTTTCGCCGCCATACCCAAGTGAGTTTCAAGAATCTGACCCACGTTCATACGCGATGGTACGCCCAGCGGGTTCAGTACGATATCAACAGGTACACCATTGGCATCGTGTGGCATATCTTCTACCGGCAAGATGTTTGATACAACACCCTTGTTACCGTGACGACCGGCCATCTTATCACCCGGCTGGATGCGACGTTTTACCGCAAGATAAACTTTAACTACTTTCAATACGCCAGTGGTCAGTTCATCGCCTGTAGAAAGTTTGCGTTTTTTCTCAGCAAATTTCTCGTCAATTTCGAAGCTCTTCTCTTTCAAGAACACTTGAATTTGCGTTAGACGTTCAGCAATTGCTTCATCAACTGGTTGAATTTCAAGAAGATCAACAAGCTCTAAACCAGACAACACGTCTTCAGACAGTTTGTCGCCACGTTTAGTGGTACCGCCACCATTCGACTCTTGACCGTTCAACAAACGAATTACACGTTCACGTGCTGCTTCTTCAAAGATCTTGAACTCTTCTTTCAAGTCTTTACGGTAAGCATCAAGCTGAGCTTTTTCAATTGCTTGAGCACGTTCGTCTTTTTCAAGACCATCACGTGTAAACACTTGAACATCAATCACAGTACCTTTGGTACCAGATGGAACGCGTAAAGATGAATCTTTAACGTCAGCTGCTTTTTCACCGAAGATTGCACGAAGCAATTTTTCTTCCGGCGTTAGCTGCGTTTCACCTTTAGGCGTCACTTTACCAACAAGAATATCACCTGCTGTTACTTCAGCACCGATGTAAACAATACCTGATTCATCAAGTTTAGAAAGCGCTGCTTCACCCACATTCGGGATATCGGCCGTGATTTCTTCAGCACCAAGCTTAGTATCACGTGCGACACATGACAATTCCTGGATATGAATCGAGGTTAAACGGTCTTCTTGAAGTACACGCTCTGAAAGTAAGATCGAGTCTTCGTAGTTGTAACCGTTCCAGGTCATGAATGCGACGCGCATGTTTTGACCAAGCGCTAGCTCACCGCCATCAGTCGATGGACCATCAGCTAATACGTCACCACGACCCACTTTATCACCCAGGTTCACCAGAACTTTCTGGTTGATACAGGTGTTTTGGTTTGAACGGGTGTATTTGATCAGGTTATAGATATCTACACCTGCCTCACCTGCGATCATCTCTTCTTCGTTCACACGAATGACTACACGAGATGCATCAACAAACTCGATACGACCACCACGCTGAGCGATCACACATACACCAGAGTCATGTGCTACGTTCGCTTCCATACCCGTACCTACGAGTGGTTTGTCAGCGATTAACGTAGGAACAGCCTGACGTTGCATGTTTGAACCCATCAATGCACGGTTGGCATCATCGTGTTCAAGGAACGGAATCAGTGACGCAGCCACAGATACAACCTGCTGAGCAGATACATCCATATGCGTTACTTTTTCCGGCGGCATGCGTACGAAGTCACCTTGGTGACGTACAGATACAACTTCTTCTAATAAATTACCATCAGCATCTACTGCAGAATCGGCCTGTGCAATCACAGTACCCACTTCTTCAATCGCAGACAGGTATTCAATGTCCATGGTTACACGGCCATCAACTACTTTACGGTAAGGCGTTTCCAGGAAACCGAAGTTGTTCGCTTTAGCATATACAGAAAGCGAGTTGATCAAACCAATATTTGGACCTTCCGGCGTTTCAATTGGACATACACGACCGTAATGCGTTTGATGTACGTCACGCACTTCAAAGCCTGCACGTTCACGCGTCAAACCACCGGGACCAAGTGCTGATACACGACGCTTGTGCGTGATTTCAGACAACGGGTTGTTTTGATCCATGAACTGAGACAACTGGCTTGAACCAAAGAATTCTTTGATTGCAGCAGCAACAGGCTTCGCATTGATTAGATCTTGCGGAGACAGGTTGTCTGTTTCAGCTTGAGATAAACGTTCTTTAACAGCACGTTCTACACGAACCAGACCGACACGGAATTGGTTTTCTGTCATTTCGCCCACAGAACGAACACGACGGTTACCCAAGTGATCGATATCGTCGACTTCACCTTTACCGTTACGGATTTCAACTAATGTTTTCAATACATCAGTGATATCTTCGTTCGAGAGAATACCTTCAACTTCACGCGACTTCTGGTCTGTACCCACTTCATAAGGACGACCTAAACGACGGTTGAACTTCATACGACCGACTGGAGACAAGTCATAACGCTCAGAAGAGAAGAACAGGTTATTGAACAGGTTCTCAGCTGCTTCTTTGGTTGGTGGCTCGCCCGGACGCATGACTTTGTAGATTTCTACTAATGCTTCTTCACGAGTGGTCGTAGTATCTGCACGTAGAGAATCTGCAACGAATGAACCACGGTCGATATCATTGGTGAACAGAACATTAAACTGCTTCACGCCGCCTTCTGCAATTTTCACCATGACTTCATGGCTCAATACGGTATTTGCAGCAATCACGTCGCCATCTTTTAATGCGATGTCTTCAGCCGTGATACGCTCATACAAATACTCATCAGGCACTGCAAGTTTTTCAAGACCTGAAGCTTCCATTTGACGTACATGACGCGCGTTAATACGTTTACCTTGTTCAACGATTGCCTTGCCATCTTTATCCAAGATGTCAAATTGTGCCATTTCGCCGCGCAGACGTTCCGGCACCAAGTCAATTTGATAGCTACCCATGTCAAGATACACAGGGACTTTCTCGTAGAACATGTTGAGAATGTTTTCGTTGCTATAACCCAGCGCACGCAGCACCACAGTCGCAAGTAATTTACGACGACGGTCAATACGTACATAGACTAGGTCTTTGGCATCGAATTCAAAATCTAACCATGAACCACGGTAAGGAATGATACGCGCTGAATAAAGGACTTTACCACTTGAGTGAGTCTTACCTTTATCGTGGTCAAAGAATACGCCTGGTGAACGGTGTAATTGAGATACGATTACACGCTCGGTACCATTAATTACAAAGGTCCCGTTATCCGTCATCAATGGCATTTCGCCCATATAGACTTCTTGTTCACGTACGTCTTTAATTGACTTCGTTTCACGATCTTTCAGGATCAAACGAATTTTTACACGCATTGGTGCTGCATAAGTTGAGCCACGAAGAATACATTCGCGTACATCAAACTCAGGCTTACCAAGACTATACTCAACAAATTCTAAAGCAGCATTGCCAGAATAACTTTCTATAGGAAAAACTGAACGAAATGCGGCTTGGAGACCGATATCTTCGCGGTTTTTTGGTGATTTGCCATCTTGTAAGAATGTTCTGTACGAGTCGACTTGAATCGCGAGCAGGTACGGAGCATCCATAACGCTAGGCAATTTACCAAAATTCTTACGGATCCGTTTCTTTTCGGTATATGAGTATGCCATCTGGAGTCCTCGGAAAGTGTAAACCAAGCCCGCCTGCAGAACGGGCTCAGAAGGAATTACGCTGGCCGATATGGCCACCACTCTTTACAAATGCTGCAATTTTTAGTGGTATTAAAACGCTTATCAATATTTTTTTACTGAAAAATATTGGTAAACGTTTGTTCATTATGTTTATTTTTAATTTGTATGATTTTTATATCATGCAAACAAAAATCGAGCCGATTATTGTAACGCAAAAAGGCTGATGACCCAAGAGCCATCAGCCAATTTTTGGAGCTGATTATAAAAAAACCGGCTCCCTTAAGCTATTACTTAAGAGTAACTGTAGCACCAGCTTCTTCAAGTTTCTTCTTAAGTTCTTCGCCTTCTTCTTTAGAAACGCCTTCTTTAAGAACTGTAGGAGCGCTTTCAACCATGTCTTTAGCTTCTTTCAAGCCAAGGCCAGTTGCTTCACGAACTGCTTTAATTACAGCAACTTTGTTTGCGCCAAAAGAAGTCAATTCAACATTGAATTCAGATTGCTCTTCAGCAGCAGCAGCAGCAGGACCAGCAGCAACAGCTACAGCAGCAGCAGAAACGTTGAATTTCTCTTCGAAAGCAGAAATAAGTTCAACAAGTTCAAGAACAGTTTTTTCAGCAACTGCGTTTAGGATTTCTTCGTTTGTTAAAGCCATGAGATTAACTCCAAATGGGTATTGAATGATGTGTGTGTAAGTTTGAGCTTAAGCAGCTTCTGACTCGTTTTTCTCTTGAAGCGCTGTAAGTAAGCGGCCCAATTTCGAAATAGGAGCTTGAAGAACGTTTGCAAGCATAGTAAGCGCTTTTTCTTGGTTCGGAAGATTCGCGATAACGCTAACTTCTTCGCCTTGATAAAGTTTGCCATCAAATGCAGCAGCTTTAAGTTCAAATGCTTTATTAGTTTTAGCGAATTCTTCGAACAAACGTGCAGCAGCACCCATGTCGTCTTCAGAAGTCGAGAAAGCTAAGATTGTTGGGCCAACAAGGTTGTCGTTCAAGATATTGAATTGAGTATCTTGAAGAGCGCGTTTAGCCAAAGTGTTACGCACGATACGTGTGTGAACACCTAGTTTACGAGCTTCAACGCGAAGAGCAGTTAATTGCTCAACAGTTAAACCTTGATAGTCAGCAACAACAGCGGCAAATGCAGTAGAAGCAACTTCAGTTACTTCAGCTACGATCTGTTTTTTGCCTTCGATAAGAAGAGCCATTGTAAAACCTCCTAACGGTGATTTATGTACTTACGCGAAGTACACTCCCAATTCGTTAATCCATCACTGGACTAACACGCGGAGGATGAACAAATCACACCACCGCGTCTACGCAGGCTGGACGATTAAGAGCGAAGCATAAAACTCCCCTCGCCCGCGGTCTTTGACGCTGATAAATTTTCATTTATCAATTCAAAGTTTGCCTAAGTTTGCAAAATACGACGGAGCGTTTCTTGCGTAAGTTTTAAAGCAGTGCTTTAAAACTTACTCAGGGCTTTAAAATTCTGTATAAGTCGAGACTTATTTAGAAACGTTTGCTACATCAACGATCAAACCAGGACCCATAGTTGAGCTCAAAGTGATCTTTTGAATGTATACGCCTTTAGAAGTCGCAGGCTTTAAACGTTTCAAGTCAGCAACGAGTGCTTCAACGTTTGAACGAACAGCTTCAGCAGTGAAACCTACTTGACCGATCGCAGCGTGGATAATACCCGCCTTGTCTACGCGGTAACGTGCTTGACCAGCTTTTGCATTTTTAACTGCAGTTGCTACGTCAGGAGTTACCGTACCCACTTTAGGGTTTGGCATTAAGCCACGTGGACCAAGGATCGTACCAAGTTTACCTACAACGCGCATTGCATCTGGAGCAGCAATTACAACGTCAAAGTCAAGGTTACCCGCTTGGATGCTTTCAGCAAGATCATCGAAACCAACAACGTCTGCGCCTTCAGCTTTAGCAGCTTCAGCAGCAGCGCCTTGAGCGAATACAGCTACACGTACAGTTTTACCCGTACCTGCAGGAAGTGTAGTCGCGCCACGAACAACTTGGTCAGATTTACGAGGATCAACACCTAGGTTTACCGCGATATCCAAAGATTCTTTGAATTTAGGAGCTGGAAGGCTCTCTAAAACTGCAACAGCTTCTTCTAGCGTGTAAACTTTGTGCGCTTCTACAGCAGCTACGATCGCTTTTTGACGTTTAGTTAATTTAGCCATGTCTTAAAGCTCCACTTCCAAGCCCATAGAACGCGCAGAACCAGCAATGGTACGTACACGTGCGTCTAAATCAGCACCAGTCAAATCTGGTTCTTTAGTAGTCGCGATTTCTTCGATTTGAGCACGAGTCAACTTACCAACTTTAGTTTTGTTAGGTACAGCTGAACCCTTCTGGATACCAGCAGCTTTCTTAAGAAGAACAGCAGCAGGTGGAGTTTTCATGATGAATGTGAACGACTTGTCGTTGTACACAGTGATCACGACTGGAATTGGTAGACCAGCTTCAACTTTTTGTGTCGCAGCATTGAATTCTTTACAGAATGCCATGATGTTCACACCACGTTGACCTAGTGCAGGACCAATCGGTGGAGATGGATTCGCTTTACCAGCTGGAACTTGCAGCTTGATATAGCCGTCAATCTTCTTAGCCATTTCAAATTACCTCTGGGTGCAAACGCCGGTGAAGGCTCCCCAATGATTTCAAGTAACGATACCGTTACAACAACAATGCCTGATTTGCACGCAAATCAGGCGTTTTCAACCCAAACCAATTAAACTGATTTTTCGACTTGACGAAATTCCAGTTCAACTTGAGTTGGACGGTTAAATACATTAATGGTCAACGTCAAACGTGACTTTTCGTACTGAACTTCTTCCACCACACCTTTAAAGTCTGTGAATGGACCGTCAACTACGAGTAATTCTTCGCCTGGTTCAAACATCGTCTTAGGACGAGGTGCTTCACCAGTATTGCGTACACGCGCAAGAATCGCATCGGCTTCTTTTTGCGTAATTGGCGCCGGTTTTTCCGCCGTACCACCAATAAAGCCTAAAACTTTCGGACATTCTTTAACAATGTGCCAAGTGTCGTCATTCATTTCCATTTCGACTAGAACATAGCCAGGAAAGAACTTGCGCTCTGATTTACGTTTCTTGCCATCCTTCATTTCTACCACTTCTTCGGTAGGAACCAGGACTTCACCAAAGCTATCGGCAACAGCGCTACGCTGGATTCGATCATTAAGCGAACGCATTACTTGTTTTTCATAACCTGAATAGGCATGAATAATGTACCAACGTTTCATAGCTCTCTTACCCGATAATAAACTTGATTAACCAGCCTAAAATATAATCGAAACACCATAAAACAATGGAGGTAATTACGACTACAACAAGAACTTGCCAAGATGTGGACACAGTCTCTTGCTTGGTAGGCCAGGTCACTCGACGGAGCTCGATTCGTGCATCTTTCAGCAGACGAATAAAGCCTTTGCCTTGATGGGTGGCGTATAATAAACCGAATGCTGCAACGATACAAGCCAAAATCACCCCAACACGCACCCAAATATCATTCGCAGGGGCCCAGTATGCTGGTAAATATTGGTTTACCATCATTGCACCAACCAATAAAATCAAGGCGATAACCCATAGAACCATGTCTAATGGAGAACCAGAACTTACATCTACTGCAGGATTATTTCTTTGAGGAATTGCCGCTTCGCCTAATGCGTCGCGTGATTTTTCATTCGACATTTTTGTACTCGTCGTAGGTTTCGCGACTTATTATATGACCAATTTTGCCGACATCAAGCGTCTTTTTCAAAACTTGGCAGGTCAGGAGGGACTCGAACCCCCAACATTCGGTTTTGGAGACCGACGCTCTACCAATTGAACTACTGACCTGCAAAATAACAAGTTGGAGCCAAAACCCCAACCCGTTTATCTTATTCTATGATTATGCAGTTACTTTAGCAACTACACCAGCACCCACTGTACGACCGCCTTCACGGATCGCAAAACGTAGACCTGGGTCCATTGCGATTGGGTGGATTAGCTCTACTGACATCTCAACGTTGTCACCAGGCATAACCATTTCCACGCCTTCTTTAAGCGCGATCGCACCAGTTACGTCCGTAGTACGGAAGTAGAACTGTGGACGGTAACCGTTAAGGAATGGAGTGTGACGACCACCTTCTTCTTTAGAAAGTACGTATACTTCCGCATCGAATTTAGTATGTGGCTTGATCGCACCTGGTTTAGTCAATACTTGACCACGTTGTACGTCTTCACGCTTAGTACCACGTAGAAGAACACCACAGTTCTCGCCTGCACGACCTTCGTCAAGCAATTTACGGAACATTTCAACGCCAGTAACTGTAGTTACTTGAGTATCACGGATACCAACGATTTCAACTGATTCGCCTACTTTAACAATACCAGTCTCTACACGGCCAGTTACTACTGTACCACGACCAGAGATTGAGAATACGTCTTCAATTGGCATAAGGAATGGAAGGTCGATTGCACGTTCTGGCTCTGGAATGTAAGAGTCAAGTGCTTCAACCAGTGCAACAACAGCGTCTTCGCCATACTGACCAGCTTCACCGTTAAGTGCAGCAAGTGCAGAACCGCGGATTACTGGAGTATCATCGCCCGGGAAGTCATAAGTAGAAAGAAGTTCACGAACTTCCATTTCAACCAGCTCAAGAAGCTCTTCGTCGTCTACAAGGTCGCATTTGTTCAAGAATACAACGATGTAAGGCACACCTACCTGACGAGAAAGCAGGATGTGTTCACGAGTCTGTGGCATAGGACCATCAGTCGCAGCACATACAAGGATCGCGCCGTCCATCTGAGCAGCACCAGTAATCATGTTTTTAACATAATCGGCGTGGCCCGGGCAGTCTACGTGAGCGTAGTGACGAGTTGGAGAATCGTATTCTACGTGTGAAGTATTAATTGTAATACCACGTGCTTTTTCTTCTGGTGCAGAGTCGATTGCAGCGTAATCACGCGCTTCGCCACCGAATTTTTTCGCACATACAGTTGCAATCGCAGCTGTTAAAGTTGTTTTACCATGGTCGACGTGACCAATTGTGCCCACGTTAACGTGTGGCTTATTACGTTCAAACTTAGCCTTAGCCATGTTAATACTCCTCGTTTACGTCGAACACAATTCTGAGTAAAACCCAGTTCCGACATGTCGTTTTAAAAAACCAAATACCAAATACTTGAAAAGCAGACTAAATAGCCTGCTTCTGGAATATTGTGCAATAAAAATTGCTAAACTGTAATCTGGAGCTCTTATCGAGATTTGAACTCGAGACCTCTCCCTTACCAAGGGAGTGCTCTACCACTGAGCTATAAGAGCAAATATTAGCACTTCAATGGAGCGGGAGACGAGGGTCGAACTCGCGACATGCAGCTTGGAAGGCTACCGCTCTACCAACTGAGCTACTCCCGCACGATGTTGGTACAAACCACTTATTGAAGTATTAAAATTGGTGGTGAGGGAAGGATTCGAACCTTCGAAACTTTCGTAGCGGAGTTACAGTCCGCCCCCTTTGACCGCTCGGGAACCTCACCATTTTACACTTACATCAGTGCTGTTCTTTACTCAACCCTTGAAACTCTCTAAGATGGTGCCGGCACACGGATTCGAACTGTGGACCTACTGATTACAAGTCAGTTGCTCTACCAACTGAGCTATGCCGGCGTTTCTTAGTGTTTCGTACGTTTCGTATCGGAACGGTGTGCAGTTTAGCAAAACTCACAAACCATGCAAGTGTTTTTTTCAAAAAAAACCCCAAAAACTCATAAAATCAAACCATTTGATGATAATTCAACCGCTTTGATCACTGCGCGAGCTTTTATTTGGGTTTCATTCCATTCAGATTCGGGATTTGAGTCGGCAACCAGCCCTGCTCCGGCCTGAACATAGACCTTATTTTCACGGATCACACAGGTACGAATCGCAATCGACATGTCCATTTCACCATGCCAGCCTAAATAACCGACAGCGCCACCAAAAATTCCACGTTTTACCGGCTCAACTTCGTCAATAATTTCCATGGCACGAATTTTTGGTGCACCTGAAAGCGTACCGGCAGGGAAAGTTGCCTTGAAAACATCCAAGGCATCGACATCGTCACGCACTTCACCCTGTACATTCGAGACAATATGCATGACATGCGAATAACGTTCGATCACCATTCGATCAGTCACTTGAACTTTACCAATTTTTGCAATGCGTCCGACGTCATTGCGCCCCAAGTCAATCAGCATGACATGTTCGGCAATTTCTTTTTCATCAGAGAGCAAGTCTTGCTCAAGGGCCAGATCTTCTTCCTTGGTTTTGCCACGTGGTCGTGTGCCTGCTAAAGGACGCACTGTGGCAATGCCATTTTCCAAACGCGATAAAATTTCTGGTGATGAACCGACAATATGGAACGGTGTATTGTTTTCCAAGGTTTGCCCTTGTACCAGAAACAGATACGGCGAAGGATTCAGATGACGTAGCGCACGATAGACCTGTAAGGGATCACCATCGAAATCTGACACCATACGATGCCCGGGCACCACCTGCATCACATCGCCAGCACGAATATATTCTTTGACCTTTTCAACCGAGGCAATAAAGTTGTCATGTCCGGTTAGAGATTCAAAATGTGGCGGACTATGTTTTTCAGCTTTCAGGCTAATCGGTGTTGCCAGAATATTTTCCAATTCATTCAATTGTTCATGTGCTTTTTCATAAGCAATCGGGTCAGCTGCATCGGCATGCACAATCAGAAATAAGGTATCTTTTAAATTGTCAAAGACAATGACGGTTTTAGACAACATCATCCAGATATCAGGCAAGCCAACCGGATCTGCTTCAGGCACATTTTTGAGTTTGGGTTCAATATAACGCACGGCATCATAACCAAAGTAGCCCACCAGACCGCCAGTGAAGCTTGGCAATGCAGGCAAGTCCTGTTGGGTCGGCACTTTAAACTGAGCCTGAAAGTCACGAATATAGTGAAAAGGATCTGCACAGTGCTGCTTTTCAATCGAGCCGTCCGCATGCTGTACCGTCAGTTCACCGGCATTACAGGAAAATACCGTAGATTCGCCCAGCCCAATAATCGAATAGCGTGCCCAGTTTTCTCCACCTTCGACAGATTCAAACAGATAAGCCTGCTGATGCTGCTTAAGACGCGCGAAAATAGAAAGTGGGGTATCCGTATCGGCCAGACGCTGACGGTACACTGGAATCAGGTTATAGCCTTGTGCAGCAAGTTGCTGGAATTGTGCTTGTGTGGTCATGCGGTTTTTCTCTTTAAATTGGGTTTACTCAGTGTATAAATAGACTTGAACTGAGCGACGCCATCGAAAAACCTGATCACTATTCATTTTATTTTCCTAACACCCTAATTAAGCAAGCAATTCACGTAGATCATCTACAATTTCTTGAGGATGACAGTCTGCTATATTTTCACCGTGATTATAGCCGTAGCTCACCACAATACAATCAATCCCGGCGCGACGTGCAGCCTCCACATCATTGGAAGAATCCCCGATCAGTAACACCTGTTCTTTCGTTACACCATACTGTTCGACACAGTGTAATAATTGACGCGGATGCGGTTTACGCTCGCTAAAACGGTCGCCACCAATGGTCTCGGCAAAATAATGTGCCATATCCAATGTCTCTAAAATAGCACAAGCAGGAAGCTCCGGCTTATTGGTGACGCAGATCAGGGTTTTGCCCTGCGCTTTGGCCCAGTCGAGAAACTTCAGAATTCCGGGAAATGGAACCGTGTCGACACAAGGATCAACATTATAAATATCCAGAAAAGTATTCAGCAGCTCCTGATGCTGTGCGGGTGTAACTTCACCGACCAGATGTAGCAATACACTTTCACAAAATATCGAGGTGCCCTTGCCCACCCAGGTACGAACCTGCTCTTCCGTGACCAAAGGCAATTGCAACACATTCAGGCTCATATTCATGGCACGATACAGGTCATGCGCCGAATCAACCAAAGTACCATCCAGATCAAACAAGATCAGTTCACGCTGTTCTAATTGTGCAATAGACATCCCGACCCTCTTTTATATTATTCGCAGCCACAAAAAAGGCATGCGCTGTGCATGCCTTGATTGTAACCAATCATCGGCTTATTTAAACATTACCCAAGCCATAATTGCCAAAATAATCAATACAATCACTGAAATCAAACCAACAGACACATTTTTCTGGGTTTCTTTTTCCTGCTCTACCCGTGACACAGGCTGCTCAACCGGCATTGGTGTAGGTTCTGGTTTCACTGCAGCAAGATCGACACCTTCAGGAATCGGCGCTGGTTTTGGAATCCCGACATGGGTTGGCATGCCATCTCGGGTCAGCTGGACTGAGGCATCTCGCTGTGTCAGTTCCGGTATACCCTGCTCATTCATTTGTTGTGCTGGCGTTGGTTCAGTCACTTCAACCTGTGCCACGACTTTTTCTGCCGTGGCTTCTATTTCTGCTGGAACTTCTACCGCAGCCACAGGCGCCAACACGGAAAATTTCAGGCTGGCAAACTGAACGATATCATCCTGTTTTAATAACGTTTCCTGTGCAATCTGCACATCATTGACGAAAGTGCCATTCGATGATCCTAAGTCCTGTACCCAGAGCGCATCATCTTTGAGCAAGAAAGCAGCATGTTTGCGCGAGATCTCTGCGGCCTGCAACACAATGTCTGCGGCCTGATGACGTCCCACCAGCATATCACGGTCAATGCTAATCTCTTGCCCTGTCAAGTCACCTGTAATCGCGTGTATTTTCCAAGTCATGAATTTACTTCTCTTTTCTCTTTGACATTATCATAACATGCTGTTTGTTCATGCTACATCACTTAGCTTTTCGGTCTAAGTGTTGTGGTGGTCACGGTATTTTTACGCTTTTCGACGTGTTGTCCGGGTTGTGACTGCAACACAGGCTCAATCGCGACAGGCGTGACTACCACAGCAGCTGACTGAGTCGGCACTGGAGCCGTCGGCACAGTTTGATAAGACGAATTTTGTAAAGGTGTTTTCGAAACCGGAATACGCTGTTGATAGACATCACCGACCTGTTCCGGCAGCTTGGCAAAATTACCATCAGCATCCAGGGCCAGTTGCAGACTATACAGTTGGCTATAACGTTGCTGGGTCAGTTTACTGACCTCATTTTTATCACCCACAATCGTTGGATGGATGAAGATCAGCAGATTACGTTTCTGATTAGATTTACCTTCAGAACGGAATAAACGCCCAAGACCAGGGATTGCGCCCAGACCCGGAACTGCCTGACGGCCATAACTGGTGTTATCCGAAATCAGACCACCCAGCACAATGGTTTGCCCATTTTCGGCCAGAATCGAAGTTTTAATCGCACGCTTGCTGGTTACCAGATCCTGCGCTTGTCCACGATCCCGATTAACAGCCGATACCTCCTGCTCCACTTCCAGACGCACCGTACCATCTTCACCAATATGCGGCACCACTTTTAAAGTGACCCCGACATCTTTACGTTCAATCGTGGTATAGGGATTGGCCACCCCAGCAGCGCCAGTTGAAACCGAACCTGTCACAAAGGGTACGTTTTCACCGACCACAATATAGGCTTCTTCGTTGTCCATAGTCACAATGGATGGCGTAGACAACAGATTGGACTTGGTGCTTTCTTTTAAGGCCTGAATCAGCGCACCATACAGACGGCGTGAACCATCACTGCCTTCACGATAATCACCAAGCACCAACGAAGTCCCAGCTCCCACGGTACTTGCAGCACCTGCACCACCGCCGGTGAGATAACCGGCTGCCACATTTTTTAGGCTGGTACCAAAATTATCAAAGTTAATCAGCCCGATACCGCTACTGATATCTCCCAAGGCCCATTGCACCCCAAGCTGATCGGCATCTGTACCTTCTACTTCGATAATGGCAGCTTCAATCAGTACCTGTTGACGGCGAATATCCAGCTGATTAATTGCTGATTCGATTTCCCGCATCAATTGTGGATCGGCCTTAACCACCAAAGAGTTTTGCGTGGCATCGGCAATAATACTCACCCCGTTTGCGCTAAAGCTGCTAATTCCACCCTGCTCGGCGTTCATGCCGGTATTCAACTGAATAGCGGAGGAAGTATTATTTCCGCTGGTGTTGCTACTGTTGTTATTGCTTAAACTGTTATTCGAACTCAGGGAAGATGAACCCGAAGACGTACCAGTGGAATTTGAACTACTGTTCACCGCCTGCCCTGTCACCAGTCCCTGCAAGATCTCTGCCAGATTCTTGGCACTGGCATATTTCAAACGAAAGACTTTCAAGCCGCCCAGACGGTCTGCCGCCGGCACATCCAGGGTTTCAATCATTTGACGCAGCCGCTTACGCGTCGTCGGATCACCTTTAATGATAATCCGATTGGTGCGGGTATCTGCGATGACACGTACCCGCGAACCACGCACATCTTTGGCTGCACCCGTGGCTGTCATGGACTCGATCAGCTCGATCATTTCCTCGGCCTGACTCGATTGCAGACTGACCGCTTCCATATCATTTTGACCGGTACCATCCAGATTACGAATGATGGTTTCCAGCTGATAAATATTATTGGCCCGATCCGACACGATCAGCGCATTGGTGCCCGGCACTGCTGCCAGATGGGCAAATTGCGGCATCAAAGGGCGCAGTGCTGGAATCAGATCATTCGGATTGGTATTTTCCAGCCACAATACCCGAGTCACGATCTGGTCACCACTGGCACGGCTTCTGGCATCATAGGGAATGCCCGAGCTTTTGACATTGCTGTCCGGTACCAGCTTGATGGTATTGCCCGAAGGAATCGCCACCACACCATTGACATTGAGCACACCTAAAAACAGGTCATAGACTTCATTTTTATTCAGTGCTTTATTGGAAATAACGGTAACATTACCACGCACCCGCGGATCGACTGCGAAGTTCTTGCCGGTAATGTCAGCCACTTCATTAATGAATGCGGTGAGGTCAGCATCCCGCAGGTTGATTTTCCAGGTTTGCGCATAACCCGCCGTACTGATCATTGCTACGAGCGGGGCGGCCACACAGCATGCCCATGCTGATCGATTATTATTAAATAAAGCCATAAACTTTTGTGTTTCCTAACCCTATGCGTGATGACACATCACTTCAAATCTTGTTGTATGGTCATCGTCTGATCACCACGTTTTATTTCGAGTTTGACCTGACCTTCACGTCGAGCCTGTTCCAGTAATTGCGCCTCGGTTTGCCCCTGCGATAGCGTCTGACCGTTTAAAGATAAAATCCGGTCTCCCGGTCTTAAACCGAGTCGATTACGCAGTGCAGCTGGTGTCCGGGAAGTGATTTCAAAGCCTCCATCCGACGCACTGACCCCCATATTCTGTAAATACTGATCCTTGTTTTCCTGCATCTGCTGGATTGCCCGACCGATTTCATTTTGCGCTGAAGGCAGATTTTGTGCTTCAGCTGCGCTATTCATAATCGAAGATGGAGCAGACATCGTATTAGATGCTGGGGTTGCCGGCACGATCGGCTGATTCAAGCCATTTTCCAGACCCTTGAATAACACTTCATGAGTGGCACCGGTTGCTCTGCGCAGAATGACCCGATCCCAATAGACCTCGGCCAGCTCAAAACCACTACTGCCCAGCATTTCTCCAACGCGATAACGATCCACCTGATCATTGACTTTCAGCACCGCAGAAGAGTTATAGCTTGGACTGGCAACCACCACGCCTTGCAAAAGAATATTGGCAGCTTCTGCTCCTGCCGCTGTTTGTCCACTTTCCTGAAACAGCGAAAATGCACTGATATTGGGGATTTGCGCCTGTTGTGAACCCAGTTCCACCCGATCCAGCTGCATAGCTTGAGGTGGTGCAATCAGCAACCAGAACATGGCCGCCAGTTTCCAGCATAAATATAGAATCAACAACAGCAACACGACAGGCGCAACACGATTGGCCTGTTTCAGATCGATATTTTTTAGATCGCCAAGAGAAATGGCCATTAGTTCAAGCCTCCCATTAGGGGTTGGCGGGTACTAATCACATAAGTATCCAGACCAGCTTTACCTTCATAGGAGGGTGCATTCATTAAAAAGCGCTGGGTGAGCTGGATATCGAGCATCAGACTGGGATCAAGCTTGATATTCAGCATACGTTGCTCTCGGTTATCCCGAACGTCGAGTAAGAGCTGTCCGCTCTCATCTGCCAGTTGTCCGGTCATGGCCGGTACATTCATACGTTCCTGACGCTGGGCAAAGCTATAAATCAGCTCACCCCCCGCCCATTGCATTTGCCCGGTCACCTGACTGAAGCCTTGTTCCTGTTTATATTTAAAATCCAGCTCTTTAAACTGAATAGCAGTCGCTGGCCATTGCCAGTCTGCCACTTTTTTTAAGGTTTCCGGCGCGAGCTGACCCTCAAGATTTTTGACGATCAAGGCTTTATTCAGCCCATAGCCCATGATCCCTGAAAGCTGAGTATTGCCGCTATGCAATTCAACATCTGCCCCAACTCGCAGCAACAGCAAGTCCAATGGCCGTACTTTCCAGTTCAGGCTGCCCCGTAAATTACCTTTTTTCCAGTCAGCACTGCCCTGCCAGATATTCCCGTTTACATTGTGCAAGGCCTGATTATTTTTATAAAATTTTAAAATCAACCAGGCAGCTGGCACTTGCAGGATCACAAAGACAAAAAACGCCACAAGCGCAAGGATGAACCATCTTAAAGTTTTAGGTTTATTGCTCATCCCACCACGACCAATATCTCAAGTCTAAATACCCATTTATAATGTTTTCCTTATACAGACACATTATGCACACTTTTTTCCCAACGCCAATTCATAGATATAAAAAAACCAAGCAATCATGCTTGGTTCAGCAATCTTAGACTGTCTGTATGACAGCCTAATGACGAGATCAAATCGAGGCTTAGATCAAGAAATCTTCAAGCTTGGCACCTTTGTCCAGCTCTGCCACCAACCAGCGCGGCTGCTTGCCACGACCCGTCCAGGTATCATCTGGGTTGCTTTTGCTACGATAACGTGGCTCTACCGATTTACGTGATGATTTCTTGCGTTTAGACGCGCCAAATTCAAGTAACTGTTCTACAGTCATACCTACTTTGTCAGCAACGGCCAAGATTTGCTGATAAGCATCTTCGATCTCTTGGTCTTTTTTTGAAGCAATCAGTGATTCTGCTTCGGCTTGTAAACGCTTTAACTCTTCTACTGATAAATGAGTAATATCTGGCATAATGCTCTCCGATTAAATAATATTAGTTGTTTTGTTAAATAATACCCCATCATATTTATATTAAATAAAACATTCAATATAAATATTTAAATCAATAACAATAAAGTTTAAAAATAATGACAAAATTAAATAATCAATTCATTTTTTAGATTTCATGTCCGGCTGTTAATTCAAGTGCTTCGATTTTCTTTCGGATATGTTCTGGAATTTGAGTTTTCTGCAGGGTTTTTTGATCAATACAAATAATAACCGCTTCAGAAGTTGCTACTATACTTTGCTGTTTTTCACTCCATAATAAATAATGCATGCGGAATGCACTATTTCGAATCTCTTCAATACGTGCTGCAATTTTTAAATGATCTGGAAAAACCACCGGTTTTAAATAATGGCACTGATTTGAAGAGACCACCGTAGAGACCGATTCATTCAGTAAATCCAATGCATTCAGATAAGCCAGACGTGCATTTTCTATGTAACGATAATACATGGCATTATTCACATGGCCCAATGCATCCATGTCTCCCCATGCCACGCTCTGTGCATAAACCACTGGATATTTTTGTAATTCTGACAGGCTTTGTTGCACAAAGATTTGAAATGCAAAGCGCCCCTAATTGAGCCAAATTTAAGGCGTAACTTGGGTAAGTGGTCGACCTAATTCCGTAAATCTGTTGAGGACTGCTACACGTGCATGAATTTCATTCACCTGACTAGGAAAGCTTCTTGCCATTAA